>JBIKSB010000134.1:0-3855 GCA_044348855.1 Ilumatobacteraceae bacterium
TAGAGCGCAACTTCCGTCTTTCCGACGATGTATTGCGCCACAAGCTCATCCGTCTTCCCGATGATGAAGCCGCACGTCGCGGAATGGTTTCTGCGGCCTAGGCCGCCCTATCGAGCACTGACGCTCCACACACTCTTTTTGTAAAGGACTCATCACAATGGCCGACAACTCCATCACTCTTGTGGGAAATCTCACCCGCGATCCAGAATTGCGCTTTACGACCGGTGGTCGCGGAGTTGCATCATTTGGCATCGCTGTGGGTCGCCGCTACCAAGTCAACGGCGAATGGCAAGAACAAACCTCGTATTTCAACATCGTGGCATGGGGCCAGTTGGGCGAAAACGCCGCATCAAGCCTCACCAAGGGAATGCGCGTAGTGGTCTCTGGCCGCTTGGAACAGCGCGAGTACCAAAACCGCGAAGGTGAAAAGCGCACAGCAATTGAAATCAATGCTGATGAAATCGGGCCCAGCCTTCGTTGGGCAACAGCATCAGTCGAGCGCAACCCTCGCGGCGAAGGCGGCCAAGGTGGCGGTCGTGCACCAAGCTCTGGCGGTCAAGGCGGCGGCGATTACTTCCCCGCAGACGAAGAACCGTTCTAACCCACAATTTTTATTTGACCCCTTTTACTTCCCTGACATAAGGACCACATCATGACTAGCAAGAAGAACAAAATCCGTAACGCGCGCGAGGCCAACCGCAAGTTCAAAAAGAAGGCCAACCCACTCGCAGCCGAGAAAGTGGTCTTCATCGACTACAAAGACGTCAGCTTGTTGCAGCGCTTCATGACAGATCGCTCGAAAATTCGCGGTCAGCGCATGAGCGGTGCCAACGTGCAACAACAGCGCGAATTGGCTAATGCAATCAAGAATGCTCGCGAGATGGCACTGTTGCCATACACAAAGCGCACAGTCTCTACTCGTGCACCTCGCGTAGGTCGCGATGATCGTGAAGACGAGTCAACACTGGAGATGCCAGAGCAGACAATTACATCTGCATACGCAAATGCCGATATCGCAGATGAAGTTGAGAACGACAACGATGTTGCGACTGAGGTCGTAGAAGCCGAAGTGGAGGCCTGAGATGAACGTGATTCTTCGTGAAGATATTGCTGGCGTAGGACGTCGCGGTGACATTGTCGCTGTTGCAGACGGCCATGCACGTAACTATTTGTTGCCACGTGGTCTTGCACTTGTTGCAACAGATGGCGCAATCAACCAGGCCAACGCAATGCGTCGTGCGCGTGACTTGCGTGAAGCAAACGATCGTGAGTCTGCTCGCACCGTTGCAGAAGCTCTTACCGCAAAGACATTTACGGTGAAGGCAAAGTCCGGCAACGAGGGTCGTTTGTTCGGCTCGGTGACCACCGCAGACATTGCTGCAGCATTGGCTGCTCAAGCGGGAGTCTCGCTTGATCGCAAAAAGATTGTGGCCCAGCCCATTCGCACCACCGGCTCACACAGCGCAATCGTGCGTTTGCATGCCGACGTGGAATGCACCGTCAAGCTTTCCGTGGTAGCTGGCTAATCGCTAGCGATCACTGCACAGTTATCCACAACAGCCCAGTGCTATCCCCAGCACAATCCACAAGGATTTCGCAGGGTTATCCACTAGCAATCCACAGCTGTTTACAGGCAAGGTAGAGGTCTTCTATGACTGACTATTCTGACCGGCCTGAACGGACCTCGAATCGCCCTGCGCCTCGGACCGATAGTCGTACCCCGCCGCACAACCTTGATGCAGAGGCATCTTTGTTGGGTGCAATGTTGCTGGATGAAGTTCCAGTGGGCTTGGCCATTGAACGCCAACTTGACCCCAAAGATTTTTACAAACCCGCACATGGCCATATCTATGCAGCAATTAGATCTCTGTCGTCTATTGGTGAGGCAATTGATGCAGTCACGGTGTCAGAAGAATTGCGCCGCAGCAATCTGCTGGACGACATGGGTGGTCTGAACTTTCTTCTAGACCTGCAAAACGCCACTCCATCTATTTCGAGTGCAAGTCGTTACGTCAACATTGTGCGCGATACGGCAACACTGCGACGTCTTATCAAAGGCGCAAGTGAGATTGCCGATTTGGGTTATTCAGCGCCGGCAGATATTCGTCTTGCAATTGATAAAGCAGAACAAATTGTTTTTGATATCGGAGATGAACAAATCGCCGACACATTAAAGAAATTGCATGAGTTGACCTCAGAGGTGACCGCAATACTTGAGGCGCGATTTGATTCGGGTTCCGATATCACTGGTGTGCGCACGGGTTACACCAAGTTGGACAAACTGCTCTCTGGTTTGCAACCTGGAACATTAAACATTGTGGGTGCGCGTCCGGCGATGGGTAAATCCGCATTTGCACTCGGCATGGCTGTCACTGCTGCACGTACAAAGAACCAACCCGTGATGTTCTTTTCATTGGAAATGTCCAATACAGAACTCACACAAAGAATTTTGTCTGCGGAAGCACAAGTGGATTCCGATCGCATGCGTTCTGGACGATTGCAAGAATCTGACTGGACAAAAATTACGCACGCAATGAATCGTCTAGAGATACCTCTCTATATTGACGACACACCGCAGATCACCGTGATGCAGATTCGTCAGAAGTTACGTCGTGTGGCAGTAGCCGATGGCCCTCCCGCCTTGGTTGTTATTGACTATTTGCAATTGATGGGTGGCGGCAACAACGAAAATCGACAACTTGAAGTGGCTGAAATAAGCCGTGGTCTCAAGATGTTGGCACGTGAATTCAAAATTCCAGTGGTGGCACTCAGTCAGTTGAGTCGCGGCATTGAACAACGCCAAGATCGTCGGCCTGTGATGTCTGACCTTCGCGAATCGGGTTCTTTGGAACAAGACGCTGACGTGGTCATGTTCTTGTATCGCGAAGAAGCAGCAAACACCGAAACAAAACTGAACGATCAAGGTTTCGCTGATGTGATTGTGTCGAAGCATCGTTCTGGACCCACAGGTACCTTGCGTCTGCTCTTCAATAAGGCGTACACGCAATTTGTCGACGAACCTGAGTGAGATGTGCGGGTCACCATCGGCAGTGTGAGGGTGATGACGGAGCTCTGCAAGTAGCCTTCCCTATATGTTCCTCGGCGAAAACATCCTTATGTATTTGGTGCTTGCCTTAGGTGGGGCACTTGCGTTTGGAAATCTTTTTGCCATCGTGCGCCCACCCCAACGTGAACGCAGCGAAGGTGATCTAGAGAAAGCACCTGTGGCGCGAAGCCTCTTTATGGGGGTTATCGGACTAGTAGCTGCTATCTGGGCAATCGCCAGCTTGATCGCTCAGTGACCGACCCCGTCACTACGGTGGTGGCATGGCATTTGGACAACCCTCGGGACCGCCGGCATCGGCCAAGCAGTTACAAGAACTCCTTGTCCTCTTAAATGCTGCAGGTCATACAGATTTCCGAGATGCTCGTGGCCCCATGGGTTTCACTCAACGGCAAGCGGGCGGAAAATTCACTCGTGACGAAGCTGATGCCTTTATTGCTCAACTACAAGAGTGGGCAGAGATTGCCGAAAATGCCGGTGCTACGCCCGAGCCGGCCCCTCCAACCATTCGTACATCCTCACCCAAGGTCACCGCTGCCGAAAGATCGTTGAAGTCAGTTCCTTCAGAAGTGCTGGCCGCCGAACTACAAAAACGAGGTTGGGTAGTCCTCGAACCCTAAGCGCAAGTTTGTGCGTTTGTGAACACTTATGCGAGAGCCTTACCTATCGGTAAGAGGCGACCCTTGCACAGTGCAATAAAAACCCCGCAAATTCCTTATTTCACAAGCGAAAACTTCTTCTCCCTACCTTTGATTCACATGTGCACCTGTGACATACTGCACAGATGACCA
>JBIKSB010000135.1:0-3841 GCA_044348855.1 Ilumatobacteraceae bacterium
GTTTCCCAAGGCTGCGGCCTTTGTGATTACAGACATCTCACGAGATGGAATGTTGACAGGGCCAGATGTGGACGGACTTGCGCGCGCGATATCTCTCACGGGCATTCCTGTGATTGCAAGTGGTGGCGTAGGCGACCTATCTCATGTACGCGAGTTGGCAACACTTACTCAACTAGAGGGCGTCATTGTGGGTAAAGCCATCTATGAGAATCGATTCACTGTTGCCGAGGCTGTGCAGGTGTTGTCGTGAATGCCGATGTTGTCGCTCGTGTCATCCCATGTCTCGATGTGACTGATGGTCGTGTTGTGAAGGGTGTGAATTTTGTGGGCTTGCGTGATGCGGGTGATCCAGTGGAACTTGCTGCACGATATGACGCACAAGGTGCAGATGAGTTGGTATTTCTCGACATCACTGCGTCTTCAGATAAACGCAACACCATGATTGATGTTGTCTCACGAGTTGCTGAGGAAGTGTTTATTCCCTTTACCGTAGGTGGCGGCATACGTTCAGTGGATCATGCACGCGCGATGTTGCGTGCAGGTGCCGACAAAGTGAGTGTTAATACTTCAGCGGTGGAGAATCCTCAGGTGATCTCTGATATTGCAGCGGAGTTTGGCGCACAGTGTGCGGTATGTGCAATTGATGCAAAATGGGATAACGGAACCTCCTCGTGGGTGGTGTATCTCCATGGTGGGCGCACGCGAACAGAACTGAACGCCATTTCGTGGGCGGAGCGCGCTGTGTCATTGGGTGCGGGCGAGATTTTGTTGACATCGATGGATCGTGATGGCACACGAGATGGATTTGATGTGGCATTGACTCGGGCAGTAACCAATGCAGTCAATGTGCCAGTGATTGCAAGTGGTGGGGTAGGAACGCTGGACCACCTTGCCGATGGTGTCGTTCATGGTGGAGCAACTGGAGTACTCGCTGCATCAATTTTTCACTTCGGTGAGCACACTATTGGTGAGGCCAAAGAAGTGATGTCGCGACGAGGAATTCGTGTGCGCCCCTCAACTGTTTAGAGACGTAAAGCTTGGGCCAGTGCGGTATGGGCAATGTCTTTGGCGCCGACTGCAATGAAATGATCAACACCTTGTATTTCGCCCACCGTTGTCGATGACCACGACGACACATGTGCACGCAATTGTGAAGGAGTGGAGTACTGGTCCTGTTCGGGCGCGAAGAGAAACTTGGGTCGATGATGAGAAGATGCTGTAGGTGTGGAGCTCATAAGGGGTACAGGTGGTGCAATGCCAATCCATGCACTAATCAGTGGGTGGGTGACGTTGAGTGCAACCACCGCACCAAATGAGTAACCCGCCATGATGATGTCTGCGTCAGGTTCCATCATGTCGGCAAGTTCGCATGCGGCAACCAAGTCAAGTCGTTCGGAATCACCATTGTCGTGTTCGCCCCCCGAATAGCCCACACCACGAAAATTGATGGCGATGGAATGGCAGTTCAGTTCCCAAGCAGCCAACTGCAAGGCTCGGACTACGTGATGTGACCGGTCGCCACCGTACAGGGGGTGCGGATGACCGATAATCACCGTGGCGACTGGCTCGCTGGCATCTGAACGAACAATCCCTGCCTCAATGGTCACGCCGTCAAGGGTTTCAAGTGAAACGGTTTCTTCTTGCACGCTCAAAGACGGTACCGTGCTTAGCGTGACTGGTGATGACAAAAAACTCCCTATCCAGATGCTCAATGACCGACTTTTGGTGCGCATACCTCAAAGTGAAGGTGAACGTCGCTCATCGGGTGGAATTTTGATCCCAGCGACCGCCCAGATAAGCAAGCGTCTTGTGTGGGCCGAAGTGGTGGCACTGGGGGCAAATGTGCGGGCAGCCGAGGTAGGCGACCAAGTCTTGTTTAGTCCTGATGATCGATATGAAGTTGAGGTGCAAGGCATTGACTACATCATGTTGCGCGAGCGCGACATCCATGCAGTGGCTGCATCACGCATTGAAGTAGGAACTGGGTTGTATATCTAATGTCGTCAGAATTGCAGGGTCGAGTGATCACGCCTACTCAAGAACAGCTTGATGTGGTGAAATACAACAGCGACGGACTTGTTCCCGTTATCGCACAATGTGCAGCGACCAAGGACATCTTGATGATGGCGTGGATGAATGCTGAATCATTGTCAATGACATTTCGTGAAGGTCGCATGGTGTACTGGAGTCGTAGTCGGCAAGAGTTATGGCGTAAAGGTGACACAAGTGGTGATCGCCAGTTTGTGCGTGAGGCTTTTTATGACTGTGACGCAGACACCTTGTTGTTCATTGTGGAACAAGAAGGAAAAGGTGCGTGCCACACGGGTGAATTCTCATGCTTCTATCGCACATTCGGAAGCGAGTCATGAGTTCTGCCATTGCGGTGACGCCGTCGCTGGATGAATTCATCTCGCTTGCCCGCGACTACACGGTGATTCCCGTGTGGACCCAAGTGCTTGCAGACCTTGAAACCCCCGTTGCCGCCTACATCAAGTTGGTCGGCGAAGGTGATGGGTTTCTTCTCGAGTCGGTAGAACATGGTGAGCGATGGAGCCGCTATTCATTTGTAGGCCGTGAACCACGAGCTACCTTGACGTTGCGTAATGGCGTGTTGACGACAACCGGATTCGTGCCACCTTCTGTTCCACTTGACCAAGGAATCTTGGTGGCTATGGAAGAGCTATTGCGGATTTATCGCGCACCAATATTTCCCGACTTGCCACCGCTACAAGGTGGGCTGATGGGGCACTTGGGATATGACGTAGTACGCGAAATCGAACACTTGCCAGATACGCCTACCGATGACCGTGGAGTACCGGACGCATCAATCAGTGTGATCGGTTCGCTGGCTGCCTTCGACCATTGGAAACAACGTGTCTATCTTCTGGAAAGTGTTCCCGTAGCGGGTCTCAGTGATGATGAGATTGCGCGCGCGTATCACGATGCTGTTTCTCGAGTACATAACTCGGTTGCAGATCTTTCGCGGCCATTGGCGTATGTTGCAGTAGAGCCACCTGAACCAGGTGAAGAACTGCCGGAGACCGTGTCGTCGATGCCAGGTGGTGCATATCAGCGCGCTGTGCAGGTAGCTAAAGAGCACATTGTCGCCGGTGACATCTTTCAGGTAGTTCTCTCGCAACGTTTCGATATCCAGCTAGATGCAGAACCCTTTGATGTGTATCGCGTTCTACGGCAGGTGAATCCGAGTCCTTACATGTATTACGTGAAACAGCCAGAGTTGACGATTGTGGGTGGATCTCCAGAGCCAATGGTGCAACTGATCAACGGGAAAGTTATTTCGCGTCCTATTGCGGGCACGCGCAAGCGCGGTACCACTGATGAACATGATCGTCGTCTGGCTGCAGAGCTTCGCGAGAATCCGAAAGAAATTGCCGAACATGTGATGTTGGTAGATCTCGCGCGTAACGATGTGGGCCGCGTAGCTCGTTATGGAACAGTCACCATGGATGAACTTATGTCTCTGGAGCGCTATAGCCACGTCATGCATCTCACCTCGCAAGTGTCTGGTGATTTGCGTGAAGGTCTTGGACCTATAGATGTCTTGCGGGCAACGTTGCCAGCAGGAACAGTGAGTGGTGCGCCAAAAGTGCGTGCAATGGAAATCATTGATGCATTAGAGCCGGTAAAACGTGGGCCCTATGCCGGTGTTGTGGGGTATGTGGATTTCTCTGGCAATCTCGACACAGCAATCGCAATTCGCACCATGTTTGTGGGCCCCACGGGGGCAAGTTTGCAAGCTGGTGCAGGAATTGTGGCTGACAGTGATCCAAGCGATGAAGATCTTGAATGTCACAACAAGGCGCGCGCTCTACTTGCTACG
>JBIKSB010000136.1:0-3799 GCA_044348855.1 Ilumatobacteraceae bacterium
TTCTGCACGCCCCTTCAAGGTGTGGATTCGCGAGACCGAATACACCGCCGAGTCCATCATCGTGGCTACGGGTGCACAGTCGTTAATGCTCGATCTTCCTCGAGAAAATGAACTCATTGGCCATGGCGTGTCCACATGTGCAACATGTGACGGTTTCTTTTTCCGTGGTCAAGAAATCGCTGTTGTGGGTGGTGGCGACTCCGCCATTGAGGAAGCCAGTTTCCTCACCAAGTTTGCAAGCAAGGTCTATCTCGTGGTCCGTCGTGATGCATTGCGTGCCTCGCGCATCATGCAACAACGTGCATTGGATAATCCAAAAATTGAAATCCTGTGGAACTCTCGTGTGAGTGAAATTCATGGAGATCAGTCCTTGAGTGGTGTCACCATCACCGACACCGTTACCAATGAAACACGTCCGCTTGCCGTAACGGGTTTGTTCATCGCTATTGGCCACAAGCCCAACACTGGGCTCTTCACCAACATCTTGGAGATGGAAGACAGCGGATATCTGCTCACTCGTGAAGGGTCCACCTATACAAATGTTCCTGGCATCTTTGCCTGTGGCGATGTGCAAGATCACACCTACCGTCAAGCAATCACTGCTGCGGGGTCGGGCTGTATGGCAGCAATCGACGCCGAGCGCTGGCTCGAGTCGCAACACTAAACACCATGACGGTGCGCATTGGTCTGGTCGCAGTATCCGATCGGGCCTCTCGGGGTGAATATGCCGATCGTGGAACTCCTGCCATGGTGGAATATCTCGCACGTACGCTCACCACACCACATGAAATAGTGGCGCGCCTTATTCCCGATGAACCTGAACTGATCTCTTCAACACTGGTGGAATTGGCCGATGAGCAGCAGTGCTGTCTCATTCTCACCACAGGTGGCACTGGTCCCGCGCCGCGTGATGTCACCCCTGAAGCCACCGAAGCTGTGTGTTCGCGCATCATTCCCGGATTCGGAGAATTAATGCGCCGCATCTCACATGCAGTCATTCCCACCGCCATTTTGAGTCGACAACTTGCCGGGATTCGTGGCTCCAGCTTGATTATCAACTTGCCAGGTAGCCCTAAGGCAATCGCGGAATGTCTAGATGCCGTAATGCCCGCAGTTCCCGATTGTGTTGATCTCATTGGTGGGCCACGACTTGATGTGATTGACGCATTGGGTGCGTGGCGGCCACCACAATCTTGAGGGTTGCCGCAGTAAAGTGAGGTTCGACGAAAGGATCCGCAATGGCTGCAGGAATCATCACTCTCACAAGTTCGACATTTGACGAAACCGTCAACTCTTCTTCCACCCCCATCTTGGTGGACTTCTGGGCCGAATGGTGTGGCCCTTGTAAGCAGATTGCGCCCATCTTGGAACAAATCGCTGCAGAGATGCCCTCGCAAATCACCATCGCCAAACTCAACGTTGATGACTACGGCGATATTGCCGGTCGTTTCAATGTCATGAGCATTCCCACCATGATTCTTTTCGACAAGGGCGATGTGAAGACACGCATTGTTGGCGCGATGCCTAAAGGTCGCATGGTTCAGGAGCTCACACCATTTCTTCCCGCTTCCTCATAGGCCCGGGGCACCGCGGTCCTGCGGTGCATGAACTGCAGCGCAAGTTATCTGCAGCGGGTTTCCTTGCACCAGGTGCCGCAGAGGATGCAACTTTTTGTGCACGCACACATGCTGCTCTTGTTGCGTTTCAAGATTCCTATGGTCTGCGCACTACAGGCGAATGTGATGATCAGACTTGGTCTGCACTTATTGAAGCCTCGTGGGTATTGGGTGAACGTTTGTTGTTTCTACGCACACCAAACCTTCGAGGCGATGACATTGCCGAATTACAAACGCTTCTGAATCGATTGGGCTTTAACTGTGGCCGTGTTGATGGCATTTTTGGACCATTGACAGTGGATGCTATTTCAGATTTTCAAACCAACATTGGTGTTGATGCAAACGGCATTTGCACCCCAGAACTTGTGCAGCACATTAGAAGAATGAGTTCACAAACAGGTGAAGGCCCTGGTGTTGCGTTAGTGCGTGAATCTATTGACCTTGCAGAACACAATGATGCGCGTGCTGCGCGCATTGTGGTGGGATTTTTTCCAGGTGCTGCAGCATTAGCTCACGCACTTGCGCGCCGCGTACGTGAAAGACATCCACTCACCACCACAGTCGAGTCAGATGCATCCACACAAGCAATGACAGCTAATCGTTTTTCGGCAGATGTATACGTCGGCATTGAAGATGCAGATGCGGCCAGTTGCACAATTTATTTTTATGAAGTGCCCACCTTCACAAGTGTGGGTGGACGCAACTTGGCACATCACATTGCATCAGCACTACGTGTCCGTGTTCCAGAGTTGTCTGTGCATGTGCAAGGTGTACGACACCCGGTGCTTCGCGAAACACGCATGCATGCCGTGTTGTGTTCTATGGGCCCGAGCGACGTGGTGGCACTCAAGACAAATGCTTTGTCGACAGCTATTGATCAGGCGCTTGCTACGTGGCTCGCCGACCCCACGACCGAGGCCTAGGCCCTTTTTACATCAGCACAGCTGTCACGCTTGGCGTATTGAAATTGCCTTAATCAAGAATTGAATATCTCACGAATGAGGAAGTTGTGTCGTGGATC
The DNA here is from genome assembly GCA_044348855.1 of Ilumatobacteraceae bacterium. Taxonomy (GTDB): domain Bacteria; phylum Actinomycetota; class Acidimicrobiia; order Acidimicrobiales; family Ilumatobacteraceae; genus UBA2093. The sequence continues at coordinate 2,638 of JBIKSB010000136.1, forward strand.
ACGATGATCTCCGCCATGCGGACAGCAAGTGTCTGCGAGTTCGAGATCTTTATTTCCCAGCGATGACCACCCGTTCGGGGGGTTCCTAAATCTTGTGTACCAACTGTTGTGCTAAACCAAGACGCGGGGGAACCGGAACCGCCAATGGGAAATGCAGTGACCGACACTTCTTCATCTTGGGCTACGACGTGCTCCACAACATGCTTAGGTGATCCGTCGTTCCACAGCAACACGACAAAATCTGAGGTTTGACCCCTTCCAAATAGTTGGACTGGGTCTGCAAAATTTCTGCTGTTGCCGCCTGTCCCCTGGGTGCTCCACAACATGGTTTTCCAAGTGGGAGCAGGTGTTCCTGGTGCTCCAGTTGCTCCTGTCTGCCCAGTTGCACCAGCAGGCCCAGTTGCACCCACGGGCCCAGTCGCACCAGCAGGCCCAGTCGCACCAGCAGGCCCCTGGGGACCTACCGGTCCCACAGCACTCGTAGTATTTATGGCGACTGATCTTTCAGTACGAGAACACCTCCCGTTAGTGGGTTGGCGAACAGCCGCGGTCTTCTTATTGACACAGAGAGTCACAGAGGTCGAGCGAGGAGCGGCGCCGATACCGGCTACTCCCCCAAGAATGACACCAACTACTAAGCCCAACCCGCCCAATAGGAGTGGCCAAGTTCTGGCTGAATTGCGTGCTGAAGGAATTAGATGTCTATCCATTTCTTCAATATAAGGCAAAACATATATTGGCCTGACAGGGGGCAAATATCTTCGGGAAGAGAGCTGCTGGACTGAATCGCTTACAACAGACAATGCGGTCCTGACTAAAGCCCACAAACACTGACGAGCGAAAGTGCTGAGATATGCCACACAAGGGCGAGGAATTTCGCTCCGGCTCCGTTAGTTATCCACAGTTCATCCACAGATGTGGATATTTCTCACCCTCAACCTTCAGTTGTGGTTGAATCCTGTGGAAAAAATTACACCGTTGAAATTTTGGGGCCTACGGGCACCAAAAAATTACTTTTCGGCCATACGGCGATAGATCCGCTCAAGATCAAGCAGGTCGGCGAATTCAATGGAGATTCGACCGCGTTTGCCCGCCATAGATACGCCCACTTTGGTATCAAGGAACTCAGCAAGCAGGCTTTCTAGTTCCAATAATCCGGCGG
>JBIKSB010000235.1:0-2534 GCA_044348855.1 Ilumatobacteraceae bacterium
GTTTGGCTGGTGTGCAAGTTGTGGAACGTGCATTCGCACTTGACTTGGTGACTGGCGTGCGCTCAGACGGTACTCGTGCCGTCGCAGGAGTTCGTGTCGCGATGCTTGACAGAAGTGGTGGCGTACAAAGCGTGGGCATTGTGCATGCGCGCGCCGTCATTATTGCAACGGGCGGCTATGGGCAGGTCTATGCATCTACATCTAACCCGCCAGCGGTCACTGGTGATGGCATTGCACTTGCTTTGCGCGCTGGTGTTGAGGCAGCAGATCTTGAATTCATTCAATTTCATCCCACAGTGTTGTGGAGCGGCCCAGATGCAACAGGGCAACAAGCGCTCATCAGTGAAGCTGTGCGCGGCGAGGGGGCAATTCTTCTTGATGCCGCAGGTCAACGTGTGATGGAAGGTGTGCATCCACAGAAAGATCTTGCCCCACGTGATGTTGTGGCTAATGCAATTAGTCAACGTATGGCAGAGGCTCCTGCAGGTGTGCACGATCATGTGTATCTCGATGCACGCCGCATTGAGAATTTTGAAGATCGTTTTCCCTCGATTACTGCCTCGTGTCGAAACATTGGCATTGATCCGGTGCATGAACTCATTCCCGTGGCTCCTGCTGCGCACTATGTGTGTGGTGGAGTGATTGCCAATCTTGACGGTGTGACATCGTTGCCGGGCCTGTTTGTCGTAGGCGAAGCTGCACGAACTGGTGTACATGGGGCGAACCGATTGGCCTCAAACAGCTTGACGGAAGGCGTTGTTGCGGGAACGCGTGTGGGACGCGCACTGAGTTGGCAACTTCCTGAACAAGTGCATGTGGCAGACATAGACACCGATGGTGAACTCATTGATTCGTATCATCGCTCTGCATTGCGCTCGGCTATGTCGCGCTATGTGGGTGTATTGCGCACCCCAGAAGGCTTGTTAGCAGCCGATGCGATTTTGCAGACACTTGCGGGCAATGCTTCCTCAGAAGTGGTGCCCACACGAAAATCATTTGAGGCAACAAACATGTTGACCATTGCCACGGCCGTGGTTGCGGCAGCGCTAGCGAGAAAAGAAAGCCGGGGTTGTCATCGCCGCACAGATTTTGATGCTCCGTCATCTCAATGGCAGCGGCATCTAACCTGTCGGATGGTGGATGGAAAAATCGAGGTGCAGTCATGAAGATGCATCCGCTCTCAGTGGATCTTGTTGCGCGGCTTCGTGCACAAGGTGTAGATCCTCAGTATGTCGAACGAGTTATTGCCGACACCGTGAGCGAAGATCTCGATGGCGGTATTGACGTGACATCGGTAGCAACTGTTCCTGTTGCACAACGAAGTGTGGTGACATTTGGTTCGCGTGCCGCGGGGTGCCTTGCCGGGGTAGATGTGGCAGCCGCAGTAGTGGAGATGGTGTGTGGTGCAACTGCAAGTTCGTTTGAACGTGTGAAAAACGATGGTGAACGAGTGGGCCCAGGCGATGTGATTGCGCGAGTGGAAGCACCTACTCAGTACATGTTGACCGCCGAACGCACCGCACTAAATCTCATGTGCCACCTCTCGGGTATCGCCACCGCAACATCACAGTGGGTCGATGCTGTGTCGGGAACGGGCGCAATCATTCGTGATACGCGAAAGACCACGCCTGGGCTACGAATCTTGGAAAAGTATGCAGTGAGATGTGGCGGGGGACAAAATCATCGCATGAGTTTGAGCGATGCGGCTCTCGTGAAGGACAATCACATTGCAGCAGCGGGTGGGGTGGAACAAGCTTTTTCGCAAGTGCGTGAGATGGCAGCCAACTTGCCCATTGAAATTGAAGTAGACACGCTTGACCAACTTCGAGTGGCCTTACGTGCAGGTGCTGATGTGGTGCTATTGGACAATATGGCTCCTGACATCATGCGAGAAGCAGTAGCCATTGGTGTGGCACACGAGAAAAGTACGGGTCATGCTGTGCTGCTGGAAGCAAGCGGTGGGCTTACCTTGGTGAATGCGCGCGCAGTAGCTGAGACCGGTGTGCATTTCATCAGCGTGGGCGGCCTCACGCATTCGTCACCAATATTGGATATTGGTCTCGACTTTCACACCATTGTGTGAGCAACTACTTCTTAGAACTCAGCCATGCGGCTTCTTGTTCACCCAATGCCGTAGATGGTCCAGCATTGGTCATAGGCCATAGTTCTTCGCTAATGCGTCGAAAGTTTCCTGCAGAACCTAATTGGCCAAGTAGTGCATACAAGCCCAAGTTGATGCGTTGAATGAAAACAAACGATCGAGGCACTGTTGCATATTGGGCAATGGGTGATGTGCGATCAAAAGTGTGGCGCACAATTGATGTTGCATAGGCCGTATCCCATGTCATCGTGCGTGATTCACGAACAGGTTCATAGAAGTGCGCAAAATAATCACCCGCTTCTTCTGTGGTGAACGGCGCATCTTTCTGAAACATTCCCGCATCTTCAATCACTTGGCGATATTTCTCCATGTCGTGATCTAACACCGCAGCAGTCACCATGGATTGAAACATATCCATCTCGTCCACGGTGAA
>JBIKSB010000137.1:0-3789 GCA_044348855.1 Ilumatobacteraceae bacterium
AAGTAGGTGTGTCGTGGTATTGAGGCCTAAAACCAGAGAGTTGCGTAATGCCATATCTAGGCCTCATCGGCTTTCTGTTGTGCGCGGCGTCGGACTTCGGAGTTTGGGGATAGCAGCTGCAAGAACACCTTGATGTGCTCTCTTTGCTCCTCTTCTGTGAGATCAAAGAAGCCCTCCATCTCCATAAATATGGCCGGTTGTGATTCGACTGGATTGTTGTTGTCTTTCATTTTCGTACCCTCTTTCGATGGATTTCCTGTTGGCACATCGACTAAGCAGAACCACCCAGCACGACCCGGGTTGGTGAATCTTCTTTGGGCTTAGCCCCTCGGATTCTCTTGATGTTGTGCGAAACAACGGGCGTTGCTTCATTGGAGATGTTTACACACGACACTTCATCATGTCAAGTAATTAATACATGATCATGTTGCATTTTTTTACACACCTCACTACGTGAAGAAAAACGCACAGCTCTTCTTTCTCTGACACACCCAATTGCTATTTTGCGATTGTGATTGGAAAGACGTATCGGAATTCCCTTTGAATAATTCATCTTCGTCACAGGTAAATGATCGTTTTCATCGCCGACTCTTTATGATCCGCCATTACTTTTTTGTAATCAGACGACGGCCCAAGAAGTACATGTATTGGACGCGCTGCTTTCATTCCAAGGAAAGATGTTTGTATCGCGAGAATCGCTGGACAGGAGCTTTTGATCAGTGGGTTGACGATAATTGGGTGGATAAACGCGATATGTACTGGCGCACTGTTTCGGATGTGGGATATATCACCTCTCGGCGACGCGCCAAAACAATACGAAAAGCATTCACTCTTGGTCACACCGTTACATGCAGACACGCTCCCAACGAATGTGTATAGAAAGTCGAAGCAATGAGAAACACACTCACAATTACGCGAAAAGACGTTGAAAACATCTTGCATCACACTCATTGGATCGCTGCCAAGAATGGCGAACAACAGCGTTTCCTACGGGAGAACTACCCAGGTTGGTCAATGGACATTTTGATGAAAGCCCTCATTGATTCAAAATGTGTAGTGAAGACTCACAGTACTACTGGGACACCAGCGCACTTTTCGGGATACCGAGTGCCTACCAATTTCACCACTCAACAAATCTCGAAATCACCATGATCTCAATTTTTCACATTTCCAGTTGATTCTGAAAGCAATTTGCCTGCACAATTTGGACACCTCCCGAAGTCAAAGACTTCGTCAAGTTCACCTTGAGGATGATCAACAGCACGAAGCTCCATCGGCTGTTTGCATCGAAAGCAACGGAAACTTGATGGACGAGGTTTGTCAATCATGAATTTCAAATGATTTGTATTCCGAAGAACTCCACAAGCATCACAGGCGCACACAACATATTCTCCCCTCAACTTGGTCATACCCACGAAATGACGCTCATCGAGAAGACACGTATCGCAGGTGATTCGTATTTCGTCGGCCATATGAATCTCCTTACTTCTGGCAGGAACTAATCACGCCACTTCAACGTGAATGTCCATTGTGTATCACTGCGCGTAACAGACCATTCATCCAATGTTTGGTAATCCTCTGAGATTGTGGCAATGAGGCCATCGGCAATCTCGCCCATCCACGGATGTTTATTCAGTGTGACCACCATTGACACACGACGATCTGGTCCCGAATAATCACTCATTCCGACAGTGGCGACAACCGTGTCAGGATCTGCCTTGTCAACCAACTCATTAAACGATTCCAAATCGAAATCAGCTTTCCAAATCTTGTTGAGCGCTGTGATGGCGCTGGCGACTTTATAGGTTCTCTCCGACATCGCTTCCTCTCGCCTATGGCTTATCAACACTCATAAGAATGACTCCCAGCGGAAAAAGAACAACGCTGGCGAGCGCAATCAATCCAAGTTGGGGGCTAATAATCCACGGCAACACGACTGCTGCTGGAGGAAAGAACAACTGAATAAAACCGAGTAATGCATTTCCTTCGCTGAAGAAGATTCCGGCCGGCACAAAGTACGCAATCAAGCCAGCAATTATTGATATGCCCACCAGTAGGTAACCGATTAAGACCGTTAGTTTCTTCACAGGTTGACCTCATCTCGCATATTCAATACAACACTATTGAACACACAAAAGTTGGTTACATCGTGGGATTTGTGATGGCGCCTTTGTCGGCACCTTGCACAAGCTTGGCGAACTTCGCCAACACGCCAGTTGTGTAACGCGGTGGGTTAGGCACCCACCCTTTGCGGCGCTTCTTCATCTCTTTTTCGCTCACCAATACATCGAGTGCTTTGGTGGGAACATCAATGCGAATGCGATCGCCTTCGCGCACAAATGCGATAGGTCCACCATCAACTGCTTCTGGCGCTACGTGACCAATACAGAAGCCCCATGTGCCGCCAGAGAAACGACCATCAGTAATCAGTGCAACTGTGGAACCAAGCCCTGCGCCTTTTAATGCGCCAGTAATGGCCAGCATCTCTCGCATGCCGGGGCCACCTTTGGGTCCTTCATAACGAATCACGATCACATCGCCATGATTAATGGAGCCCGTCATAATCGCATCCATTGCACCGTCTTCCCCGTCGAATACGCGAGCGGGGCCTTCGAATTGCAATTGGTCTTTTGTCAGACCAGCAACTTTCACCACACTGCCCTTAGGCGCAAGTGAGCCACTGAGAATATTGATGCCACCTTCTGTGTGAATGGGATCAGACAATGGATGAATCACATCGCCATCAGCTGCTGGTGGATTCACATCAGCCAAGTTCTCCGCCATCGTCTTTCCTGTGCATGTCATCACATCGCCGTGCAACAAACCAGCATCAAGCAACACTTTCAACAACACGGGAACGCCGCCAATGCGGTGAATATCTGACATGTGATATTTACCGCCAGGCTTTGTATCGGCGATATGCGGCACCTTTTCAGCAATACGGTTGAAGTCATCAAGATCTAATGCAACACCTGCTTCATTTGCAATGGCCAACAAGTGCAACACCGCATTGGTGCTTCCACCAAATGCATTCACAACTGCAATGGCATTCTCGAAAGCTTTCTTGGTCATGATGTCACGAGGACGAATACCCAAACGCAGCAAGTTCACTACCGCCTCGCCGGCTCGGCGTGCATCTTCTTCACGACTGAGATCAATTGCGGGAGCAGATGCTGACCCAGGCAAACTCATTCCCATTGCTTCGGCAATAGAAGACATTGTGTTGGCAGTAAACATGCCGCCACATGCACCCTCGCCTGGGCATGCTGCACGTTCAATATCGGTGAGCTCTTCTTCTGTCATAGTGCCAGCAGCACATGCGCCCACTGCCTCAAACACCGTAGTGATATCGATGTTGTTACCTTTATACACACCTGGCATGGTGGAGCCGTTGTACACAAACACACTCGCCAAGTTCAAGCGAGCCGCTGCCATCAACATGGCAGGAATGGATTTGTCACAACCTGCAAGTCCCACAAAACCATCGAAGCGTTCACCGTGCACCACAGTTTCCACGCTGTCTGTGATCACTTCGCGCGAGACCAAACTTGCACGCATTCCCTCATGTCCCATAGAGATTCCATCGGACACCGTGATGGTGCCAAACTCAAGTGCAACACCACCGGCCTCGCGCACTCCGGCTTTTGCAGATTCGGCAAGTCGACGTAACGACATGTTGCATGGCGTCACTTCATTCCATGCCGATGCAATACCAATCTGTGGTTTCACCCAGTCATCATCTGTAAGACCAACCGCGCGCAACATGGCGCGTGCAGCTGCTTTTTGGAT
>JBIKSB010000138.1:0-3781 GCA_044348855.1 Ilumatobacteraceae bacterium
TGGCAGCAGCGCTGCAAGTGCAGTAATTGCACTGGCAAGATTGTGTGCGCGCAAGGGTTCGGTCACCACTTGCGTTGCACGTTGTCCGTCTAGTTGTAGAGATTCGGACCAACGGATTTCAAAATGACGATGACGAGGATCGACACAGAACACCAGCGAGGCCGCGGACCATTTCACTGCGAGTTGATTTGCTCGTTTTTCTGGATGTCGTCCCAGGTTGCCCACGTGCACCACAATTTGGTGCCCCGACGACGCCTCGGCATCGTGAATCGCACGAGCTACATCGGCTTTTTGTTCTAACCACCATTTAGCCATTACCAACTCCCGCCTGCGCCACCGCCACTAAAGCCGCCCCCGAAACCTCCACCAAAGCCGCCACCGCCGAAGCCTCCGCCTGAGCCACCAAATCCGCCAGGAATAAAGACCCCGCCATATCCACGACGTGAACCACCAGAGGTCCATGTGGTGTGGCGCGCAAATTGTCCAATCACTGCAAGCAAGATGGAACCACCCACAAAGAACAAGAACAGCAGCATTCCGAGCCAATCTGCGCCTGTGGCATTAGAGGTCGGAGGAGTGTTGTTGGATGTAGGCGGGGGAACTTGTTCACCACGCCACACCGACATCACCGCACGCGCTCCTTGCACCACTGCACCGTTGACATCGTCGACACGCAACAGCGGCAACATGATTTCATCAATGATGCGGCCCGCAGCCACGTCGGTCAGGTCGCCTTCCACACCACTACCTACATCTATGCGCAAATTGCGATCATCGAGTGCAAGCAAAATGAGCACTCCATCATCTCGTTGTGCATCACCTACGCCCCAGTTGCGCGCCAAATCAATTGAGTAATCCTCCATTGAGGAATCACCCGTTGTTTCAATGACTGCAACTGCAATCTGTGGTCCAGAGGCAATTCGAAATTGCTCAAGTTCCCCTGACAGCGAAGCTTCAATATTGTCGTCTACAGCGCCAACTGCATCAACCACGGGCGCAGTGAACTCTGGAAACGAAGTGGTGCTGGTCGAGCATCCGGTAAGGAAAATGATGCTTGCACACAATCCTGCGCTTGCAAGACGCAAGATGTTTTTCATTGTCACTGGTTATTCACCGGGATTGAGATCGACACTGGGTGCTTCGTCGGCTCCAGCGACTGCTTCAAAAAGATCTCTCTTTTCAAAACCAAAAAGAGAAGCAACTATTGCTCGAGGAAAACGACGAATGTTTCTGTTGTAATCCGATGCCGCTTCGTTGTAGGTGCGACGTGCTTGTGCAACTCGGTTCTCCGTGCCCTCTAACTGCACTTGCAGGTCACGCACATTTTGCAAACTTGCTACTTGGGGATAGTTCTCTACAACAACAAGAAGTCGCGAAAGCGCGCCTTCCAAATCAGATGCAGCATCGAGACGATCTTCAGAACTTGCTGCACCCGCGTAGCGAGTACGTGCCTCGGTCACGCTGTCGATGATGTCGCGTTCTTGCTCAAGTGCACCCTCTACGGCGCTGACCAAGTTAGGGATGAGATCGAAACGACGTTGTAGCTGTACTTCAAGATCGGCCACTGTTTGATCCACGCGCGTTTCGCGATCCACAAGTCCGTTATAAGAACCCACGATGGAGACAATAAGCAGTACAAAAACCGCCGCTATTGATCCGCCGATGATGCCAATTTTTGAGTTCACAGAGTGCTCCTTGGTACACCACGCCTTGGAATACCCGTGGGCAGTGAAGTGGCGGCCAGGCGAACTGCGGCGCACGATCGTTCCCGTGTGGAGGCTGCTTCCGTCAGGACCTGACCTGGTTTACGGGCGACCGTCGCACAGGACCCGACCGCCACCTCACCACCCACGGATCAAGCCGTGATTGCTGAGGGTTACAGCGTACATCCGAGATATCCTGACTGCCTCGTGGTAACAGAAATGTTGCTACGTGGAAGAGTGCGAGAGCGGCCGAACCGGCACGCTTGGAAAGCGTGTGAAGTGAAAGCTTCCGTGGGTTCGAATCCCACCTCTTCCGCCAGAGTGGGTATGTTTGCCTCATGACCTACGAAGAAGCCATGAGAGTTGCGCTAGATGAAGCGAGAACTGCGGCGCTTCATGGTGATGTGCCCGTTGGGGCTGTGGTGATACATGAAGGAAATATCATTGCTCAACGTCACAACGAAAGAGAACGCACAGGGGATCCCACTGCACATGCAGAAGTCTTGGCGTTGCGCGACGCAAGTCAGAAGATTGGTGGCTGGCGTTTAGATGAATGCACTCTTGTCGTCACACTTGAGCCATGTGTGATGTGTGCAGGTGCTGCACAATCATCGCGAATAGGTCGGCTTGTATATGGTGCTGCCAATTTTGAAGCAGGCGCAACTGCAAGTTTGTATAACGTGATGAGCGACCCACGACTTGGTCATAATCCGCCTGTGGAACACGGGTTACTTGCCGAAGAATCAGCGGCGCTGTTAAAAGAGTTCTTCCAACAACGCCGATAACTCGCTGGTGTCCAGGGGATTGCCCCGATAGCGTTGTGTGACGGAAGGGTGCCAGAGCGGCCGAATGGGACTGTCTCGAAAACAGTTGTGGTGTCACAGCCACCGCGGGTTCAAATCCCGCCTCTTCCGCCATGAGTTATAAACAGCGAGTTAAGAGTTTGCTTTTCGCAAACCCTCTTCGTGTGCTTCCCATTGGATTTGGAGCTCTCATCACATTAGGGACTGCACTTCTGATGCTGCCCGTTGCTTCTTCAGACGAACATGACGTGACTCTTGTGCAGGCATTGTTCACAGCAACAAGTGCAGTATGTGTTACCGGCTTAAGCGTTGTAGATACAGCCACTGTGTGGACTGGGTTTGGTAAAGCCGTCATCATGGGTCTGATTCAACTTGGTGGCCTTGGAATTGTGACTGTGGTGAGCGTTGCGATCTTGCTTGTCTCAGACCGTATTGGCATTACACATACTCGGGTATTGGCGGCTGAAGCAGGAGCTGACACCTACGCAAAGATCTCGGGACTAATTCGCGGTGTTGTGTTCACCACATTGTCATTTGAACTCTTCTTTGCTCTTATCTTGGCTGCACGTTTGTTCTTTGGATATGACTACGACGTATGGACATCACTCTCTCACGGTCTGTTCCACAGTATTTCAGCATGGAATAACGCAGGCTTCGCTCTCTACAGTGACAACTTGATCCAATTTGTGAACGATTGGTTTTTCAGCATCGCTATCTCTCTTGCGGTCATCATGGGAGGCCTTGGCTTTCCGGTATTACGCACAGTTGCTGTGCACGGTGCACGATGGAAAGCTTGGTCATTACATGCAAAACTGACCATTGCAACTACCGGTGCGCTTCTGTTGTTTGGTTTTGTAGCTTTCGCGACACTTGAATGGTCAAATCCCGAAACGCTTGGTGCGCTCCCGTCGACCTCGCGAGTGCATTCGGCATTTTTTATGTCCGTGCAGCCTCGTACTGCGGGATTTAACTCGGTAGATGTCACTGCAATTAGCGAAGAATCTATTTTCGTCTCCATTGGTTTGATGTTGATTGGCGGAGGTAGCGGCTCTACAGCTGGTGGTATCAAAGTGACAACGTTTGCGTTGCTTGCCTTTGTGATGTGGGCTGAAGTGCGAGGCGATCGTGATGTGCACATGTTCAAAAGAAGAATTCCTGAGGAGACTCAACGACAAGCACTCACTGTGTCGCTAGCAGGAGTGGGAATTCTTGCTGTTGCGACGCTAGCAATCATGGTTGCCGGCGATTTCAGCGTAGGAAAGAGTGCCTTTGAAG
>JBIKSB010000139.1:0-3778 GCA_044348855.1 Ilumatobacteraceae bacterium
GTTCAATGATCTCTTTGGCATCTCCCCCGAGTGGGTCCACGTCTAGGCCCTTTATGTACTGAGCAGCATGCAAAAGAATCTCATCTTGGATATCTAATGCAGTCTTGTAAGAGCCATCGCTCATCTGCAAGGCATGGCTCAAACTTGTGTCGTGGCTCACTCTGCGAATTTCGGTGACGGGATCACCAATAACAAGAGAATCGGGAAACGCACCATCTTCAATCATGCTCAACACGATTGCGGTACTTCCCAACTTGAGGAAAGTGGCAACCTCGGACATATTGGCGTCGCCCACAATTACATGTAGCCGACGCCATTGCGCGGGGTCGCAATGTGGTTCGTCACGAGTATTCACAATCGGTCGACGCACAGTTGTCTCAAGACCGATCGGCTCCTCAAAAAAGTCGGCACGTTGAGAGATCTGATACGAGACCCTTGGCTCGCCTTCACGGGGTTGTTCCACACCGACTTTTCCTGCACCAGTAAATATCTGCCGCGTAACAAAATGAGTGGTGATAAAAGTAGACAACGCTCCAAACGGTGTGAGGCGAGACACAAGATAGTTCTCGTGGCACCCGTAGCTATTCCCCTTGCCGTCGGAGTTGTTCTTGTACAGACGCATTTCGACGCCCTGTGGCAGATGTTGATTTGCGCGTGACAAGGAGCGGCGAATGATCTCTTCTGATGCCCGGTCATACAAAACGACATCACGAATGCGTCGACACTCAGGCGTGGATATTTCGGGATGTGCGTGATCTACATAAAAGCGGGACCCATTGGAGAGCACCGAGTTCGCCATCAGCATCTCGACTTCGGGATACTCAGCGGCTGGGTTCCATCCAGTTCGTGCGTCCATGTCGGGCCGTTCGTGTGCAAAATCCCACGCTCGAAGCGAAAGCCCTTCATCGGTGTAGGCGTTCACAAGAAGTGACGACGCAGTCATTGGCGTCATCTCCATGCCGGTGACAAGAATTCCGTATTCAGTTTCGATACCGCAAATTTTCGGTGTAGCCATGACAATGTTGTCTTAGAGGTACTGACCAGAAACCGTGCGCTCAATGGCTTTCGCGCCACGAGTCGTGCTGTTCGTGGAGTTGTGCGTATTGATGGTGCGAATAAACACGATTCGCTCACCCTTTTTGCCCGAGATACGAGCCCAATCATCAGGGTTTGTGGTGTTGGGCAAATCGTCATTTTCAGAGAATTCATCACGTGTTGCCTGCATCAGGTCATTCACCGTGAGACCCCGTGATCCCCCAGAGATGACTCGTTTGATTGCACTCTTCTTTGCGCGACGCACAATGTTTTCGATCATCGCACCACTGGCGAAGTCCTTGTAATACAGAACCTCTTTATCACCATTTTGATAGGTGACCTCTAAGAACTCATTCTCGGGTGTGGTGGCGAACATCTCTTGCACCACTTGGTCCACCATATGGGAAACTGCATCAGACACAGAACCCTGAGCACGCTCGATCTCTTGGGCATCAATAGGGATGTCATTGTCTACATACATAGACATGATGTGTCGTGCACCGTCCACGTTTGGACGCTCGATCTTGATCTTGACATCGAGTCGACCCGGTCGAAGTATGGCGGGGTCAATCAGGTCTTCGCGATTGGTTGCACCAATGACAATCACATTGCTGAGTTGCTCTACACCATCAAGTTCTGCGAGAAGCTGCGGCACAATCGTTGACTCCATGTCCGATGAGATGCCGGTTCCTCTCGCTCGAAACATCGAATCCATTTCGTCAAAGAAAACTATGACCGGCCAACCCTCTGCACTTTTCTCGCGTGCTCTTTGAAACACCAATCGAATCTGGCGTTCTGTTTCGCCCACATACTTGTTGAGTAGTTCAGGACCCTTGATATTGAAGAAATACGAACGACTCTTGTCGGCGCCCGCTGTGACGGCAACTTTCTTTGCGAGGCTATGAGCTACGGCCTTTGCAATGAGTGTCTTGCCACATCCTGGTGGACCGTAGAGAAGAATGCCTTTGGGTGCTTGGAGACGAAATTCTCCGAAAAGTTCCTGGTGTAAGAACGGCAACTCCACCGCGTCGGCTATGAGTTCAATCTGTGCGTCGAGACCACCGATGTTGTCATAAGAGATGTCGGGCACTTCCTCGAGTAGAAGATCTTCTACTTCGGGCTGAGCCAGTCGTTCCAACAGCAATAATGAACGATGATCGAGGCGATAGATGTCTCCGGGTCTGATCAAGGTGCCACGAAGTGCATCACTAAGTTCGACCACCTTGTCTTCATCACCGCGAAGAGAAACCACCACCCGGAATCCGTCTTCAAGAACGTCCTTGACGGTGACAACTTCACCCACTGACTCGCTGCGACGCACCAGAACGATGTTGAAGTTGTCATTGAGGAGTACTTCGGCCCCCCGTTGAAGATCGTCTGTGTTGAGACTGGGAAGTGCATTGACACGAAGCTTTCGGCCTTGGGATAGAACGTCAAAGGTGTTGTCCTCGTTGAAGTCAAGAAGGATTCCATAGCCAGAAGGTGGCGTCGACAGAAGCGAAACTTGTTCACGTAGACGCTCTACGTCATCCTTCATGGAGCGCAAGGCGGTTGCCAGACGATCCCTTTGTGTTTCGCTTCGCGAAAGCTGTTCCGTTACAGCAAGAAGTTTGGCCTCTACCGCTTTGGACTGTTGCGGCATGTCGGCCAGGCGCAGGCGCAACTGCTCCACCTCGTCTTTCAGAGCAAGAATCTCGGCCTCGTCCACGACTGCACACTATTGCTCTTGGGGTCGGTGCGCCACAGTGGGTCAGGTGGCACATGTCCCGAAATTATGGTGCTCGAGGGGTGGGGCGTGTAGAGTCATTTGTGCCTGACAAGGCACCGTAAACAATGTCGGCCCCGACCGGCAACATTATGAAGGGGTTTCCCAATATGAAGGTGTGGATTGACCAAGACCTATGTACTGGCGACGGACTGTGTGAGGAAATTGCACCAGACGTTTTCACGCTTCTTGATGACGGCCTTGCCTATGTAAAAGAAGGCGACAAGATTTTCGCAACCGCAAAAGGTAACCCACAAGGTGCTGAAGGTCTTGCCAACTTCCCCGACAGCCGCATTGATGCTGTCGTTGAATCCGCCGAGGAATGCCCTGGCGAATGCATCTTTATTGAGCCCTAATTCTTAGGCACCAATAAATCTGCCCACGGTCAGAAATGCCGTGTGTGCAACCATTCTGTGATCAGGTCGTACAGCCATGCCCTCTATGTGCCATGTGCGATGCAGCACCTCCAAGGTGCGTTGGTCTGCCCAACCTTTTCCAAGTGCTTCTCTGACCTGTACTGCTTGGGTGATGGAAGGTGTGTAGGCAACAAGTAATCCACCAGGAACAATAAATGTTTCCGCAAGTGGAATTACCCGCCATGGTTCGGGCAAGTCGAGCATGACTCTGTCGAACTCTCCATCGGGAACATCGGTGTAGGCGTCACCGATCTCTACGTGATATTGCGCCAGTGCGCCTTCGCCCAAAAATGATCTGACATTGTTGACCGCACGATTAAGGAAGTCTTCCCGTAACTCGCATCCGCGAATTTCGGCACCCCAACGCAACATCGCCATGGACAATGCACCCGAGCCGATGCCAGTCTCATAGACGCGTACCCCTGGATGAATGTCTCCAATCATGCACATAGTGGCCAAATCCTTAGGGTAAATGACCTGTGCACCTCGAGGCATTTCAATAACAAAATCTTCAAGGGTGGGACGAAGAACCGTGTAGCGCATTCCCTTGGTGGTCTCGACT
>JBIKSB010000140.1:0-3763 GCA_044348855.1 Ilumatobacteraceae bacterium
CACCAAGGGCTGGGCCCGCGATACCAAAACCCACTCCCGACAATGCAAGTCCAAGGGCAATCACAAAATCTGATGCACCGTTATCAAGTGTTCCCAACACAATCATCGAGGCAACAATTCCAAGTGCTCCCACAATTCCTGAGATTCGTTCACCAAATCTCATGGTGAAAAAACTTGCCAATGGTGCAGTAATAGAGAACGCCAATGGACGAGCAATCACTAACCATCCAATGTGAGCCGGAGAAAAACCAAGTCCTATCTCCAACAATTGCGGCACCACGATGAACCCACCCATGTAGGCAAAGTTCAACAGCGACTGGATGGCAATGGGGAAAATGATGTTGGGTGTACGCAACCACGACAACGGCATCAATGGCGCCTCAGCTGCGCGTTCCACACGCACAAACCACCACAGCGACAATGCCGAAGCCACGAAGCACGAGATAATCACCGGTGATGTCCAACCCCATGCATGTCCGCGGTTCACACCCAGCAACAACAACGTTGCACCCAAGCCCAACGACACAGAACCAAGGACATCGAACTTCACATCATCTGAGCGAGAAGTTTGCGGCAACATCTTCCACGCAAGAATTCCTGCACCAATCAACAACGGTGTCTGAATGACAAAAATCATCTGCCAGCCAATAGTTGCAACAAGTGGACCGCCCAGAACCACACCAAGAACTGGCGCACCAGCAGTGGTGAAACTCCACAAGCCCAATGGTCTTACTCGCTCGTGCGGTTCGAATAATCGGTTGATGTAGGCCATCGCAGCAGGCCCTGTTGCTGCACCTGCAACTGCAGAAAGCAAACGGAAGCCCACCATGCTGACTGCATTCCATGCAAACACGGTGGCCAACGAAAACAATCCTGAAAACAAAAGTCCGTAGACAAAGACTTTCTTGTGCCCGTAGAGATCACCGATTTTCCCGTAGGCCGGTCCCACCACACCAAAGGCCAACATCGGGCCAGTGATGGACCAGTTCAACACCGACACTGTCGAATTCAAATCACGCGAAATGGTTTCAAGCGAGACCACCAAGATGGTGATGGTGGAACTTGTGGTGAATAATCCACCCAACACCACGAACAGAGTTGCCCACTTTCGTGTGAGCCCTACTTTGCGCGCGATACGACGAGGAATCATCTGCGTCCAAGGGACGACAGACACTTCATCGACTCCGACTTGTTCGAGTGTGATGGTCTCACGCCCGTGCGGTGTCAGAATCTCCTGATCGCGTTTGGGGGGTTTCATGGGCAACTTCTAACAGTAGTTGCCTATTTCTTTATCTGGGCAGCCATCTCATTCAGTGCTGCTGTGAGTTCGGACACCTTCCATCGGTCGTTCTGCTCCACAGTTTCAGCTCTTTCCCAACTACGAATACGAGTGACCTCGCCGGCCTTCACGAAAAAAGTCTCTCCTGTGAATTCACAGGCTGCAGATGCCAGATACGCAACAAGCGGCGAGATGTTGGCGGGATCCCACTCATCGAATTGTGCTGCATCACTTGGTGCTGCGATGCGCTCACCCAATCCTGGTGTCGCCTCTGTTAACCGGGTGCGTGCAGCAGGGGCAATGGAGTTGCTCTTGACGTTGTAGCGCGCAAGCTCTTTTGCCAAGATCTGGCTAAACGTGGCAATACCAGTTTTGGCTGCGCCGTAATTTGATTGTCCTGGGTTGGCAAACAAACCTGAAGTAGACGAGGTGTGCACGATATTGCGTGGCTTTGTGACACCCGCTTTGTGTTGTTCACGCCAATACGCAGCAGCCCAACGAGACGGCGCAAAGTGACCCTTGAGATGCACAGCAATCACTGCATCCCATTCGGCTTCCGACATGTTGACAAGAACGCGATCGCGGAGAATTCCTGCGTTGTTCACCAAGATGTCTAAATCACCAAATGCTTCGACAGCAGCATTGATCATGCGCTGGGCACCTTCCCAATCGGCCACGTTGTCATAGTTCGCTACTGCATGGCCACCCATGGCTGTGATCTCATCGACGACTTGTTGTGCAGGAGTTGCATCTGTTCCCGTGCCGTCATTGGTACCACCTAAGTCATTCACCACAACTTTGGCGCCCTCTGCTGCAAACAACAGTGCGTGTTCACGACCAATGCCTCGACCCGCACCCGTAATGATCGCTACGCGTCCTTCTAATGCACCCATACATTCTCCTTTGTCGTGGCACTTTCATGCCCTACAACGAGATTAGGGGAACTTCAGGTCCACCGTCTTACCGATGATGATTCGGTCGAAATCGCGGATAACTCTGCCTTCAATAGAGGCCGATACAAGTCCGCGGGACTTATTTCCCGTCACTGTGCCAATCACCATGCCATAGCGCTCGAGGCGTTCTTTTACAGTGGTGAAGTTCTTGCCATAGATGCTCGGCACCAACGTGGTGCGTTGCCCTGCCGACACAGTCACAGTCACAGTTCCACCGCGCGCCAATGATTCACCCGCAAGTGGTAACTGCACGGAAATCTTTCCGGCTGCTACATCGGGGTGTGGAACAGATGGCGCTTCGGCAACAACAAGACCCAACGCAGTAAGTTCTGCTGTTGCTTCCACAAGAGTCTTTCCGGTCAAGTTCGGAACAACTCGTGGAGCAGGCCCGCTTGACACATTCACCGCAACAGTGGTCCCCTTCACTACAGAATCACCTGTTGTCAATGTGGGCTGGTCAGGAATGCTCCATGAAATCACCGTGCCTGCAGCAATGGTTTCATCGGCAACATCGGCTTGTTGTGCAACAAGCCCAAGCGCTTCAATCTTTGCCAGAGCATCTGCTGCAGTTAAGCCGGTGACATCTTCCAGCACAGACAATGTGCGCCCCTCAGAGATCACCAACGTGATGGTGTCACGCTTTGCAACGTTTGCTCCCGTAACGGGATCTGTACGAATGACTGCACCGGTATCTACTTCGTCACTACGTTCTTTTGTAATGGTGATTCCCCAACCAAACTTTGCAATCTGGTTACGCGCTTCTGCTTCAGAAAGACCAACAAGTGCCGGCACAGGGTTCTTGGGATTCAACACCGTCACATAGGCCGCAGCACTTCCGCCTACAAGCAACACAAGCACAAGTGCTGCAATCAGAATGCGCTTGCGCCATTTCTTTTTGGGAACTTCTACTTGTGCAGTGGGATCTTGAGCAGCAAGTTGTTGCAGTGCCTCAACATCCATTGCAATCGGTCCGGTGTCATCGCCACCAATCGTGAGTGGCGCAATGGAGGGATCTGTGGGATCGATAATCGCAATAGGAATAGGGCCGGTGGGGCTATCGACCTTGGGAGTTGTACGAATCAGAATGGGACCATCGGGCGCAACATTTTGCACTGGTTCCACATTCGAAAAATCTGGACGCTCTGCAGGTTGAGTGGGCTCTGCTGCCAAGTCAGCATCAAACAATCCGCCACCGACAATGTCAATGGGGGTGGGACGCGCCATTTTTTCTGCGGCTTGCACCAGTGCTTGACCCATCTCGCGTGGAGAGAATCTTTCGCTCGCATCAGATCTTCCCGCACGTTCCAACACTTGTGCCAGTGCACCAAAGTCTGCATTGACGGGCAAAAGTTTTCCTGCGCGATTAGTAAACGCAGCAGACACGGTCTCGGCAGCAAAGGGAACTTCGCCCGTCATTGCTTCCACCAAAATCAGGGCCAACGAATACACATCTGATGACGCACCACGTGCGCCACCTTCGGCAAGCTCTGGCGCACCGTAGAGAGCTTGTTCGAGGCCCAAGGATTCAAAG
>JBIKSB010000141.1:0-3718 GCA_044348855.1 Ilumatobacteraceae bacterium
AGGAATTGGTGCGTTGTTGTTTATCAACTTGATTATCACTTTTGTTATCCCGGGAATCTCGGTGGGTGGACATCTTGGCGGCGCCCTCACAGGAGCTGCAGTGGGCTATGTGATGCTTGCACCACGACGGTCACACACCACACCAGTGATGCAATACGTGGCACCCATTGGCGCCATGGTGCTGTCAGTGATGTTGATTATCGCCCTTCCCTGATTGACACAGGCTCTCGGTACAGTCGCACACAACTTCCTCCGTTGTAATTGCATCTGTCAATGCAAAGGAGAACCTATGTCTGATTCACCTCTGTGGAACTCATCGTTGCTTGATGTTCCCCGCCCCTATATCGATGTGGTCTCATCAGTCACCGAGGCGCTCGGTATTGCTTCGCTCGTCTTTGAACGACCACGTAGAGAATCCACCACCGTTCTCGTTCTCGATGTCATGCGACGTGGAATTCATCTCAATCGATTTGCACCACTTTCATCTCGCATACTGCATGAGATCATCGCTGATTGTTCTGAACTACACAATCCTCATGGCGTAATAATCATGAGTAGCCGAACCTCATCACACACCTCATTTGCAGACGATGCACTTTTACGCCTTTCCCACTCCATGCTGCACAACGCCGGCCTACAACTGCTGGATTGGATTGTGACAGCACCTGGTGAGATTTACTGTCCGCGCACTTGGGGCAACACTTCAGTGCGTACATAAGCACGGCGCTGTGCGGGCGACATACGCAGACCTGTGCGTATCAGTATTGCCACCACTTCTCGACTTGAGACTTCAACGGCACCATGTGTCAGTGCAAGATCTCGCACATGTTGAGGTAAGTCGTAATGGTCTCCATGAAATGCGCGGGGTGGAACGCCCAGGTGTGCTGCAAACTGATGCAATTCGTCCATAGATACATCGCTCACCATGTGACACCAGTAGTGGTCTTTGTGAGACCACCGGCATTGATCAACAAAAATGCTCACCTCGTAGCCGTCCACCACATCGCTTGACCACATCGAGAGAGGTGGTTTTCAAGATCTTTCACCCACGAAAGTGTATGTGAGGACACAGAGATGATTAACTACTCACTATGCCCACCCCACTGCGTACCCGCCCCGTTGAAGTGGCTCCCGAGACTGAGCACATCCCAGAGACCTCTGAACCAGTTGTGGCCCACATTGTGAAAACTTTGCCTGGTGAAAATGCTGCAGCAAAAGTGCTTGAAGCTCGCATTAACGGAACACCGCTTGAAGCATTGTGTGGTCACGTGTGGATTCCTTCTCGTGACCCCAAGCAATTGCCGCTGTGTGAAAAATGTAAAGACATCTATGAGACATATCGAATGTTCAACGATGGCTTAGGCGAAACACCTAACGAGTGAGTGCCCCTTCCTTACGCCCTGCTGTTCGCGGCTTGGTAATAGATACAGATAATTGCATTCTGTTAGTGCGTCTTGTATTCCCACACGGTTCATGGTGGGTGTTACCGGGAGGCGGAATTACCCATGGAGAGTCAGATATTGACGCGCTACATCGTGAGCTTGCCGAAGAGATTGGTCTTACCTCGCCACGCATTGGCGCGTGTGTGTGGAATAGAACGCATGTTTTTGATCTTGTAGACAGCGATGGAGTGCAATGGCAAGGTCAACGTGAATCTGTCTACATTGTTCGCACAGACCCATTCACGCCTTCTCCTCAGATGAGCCCTGATGAACTTGCTGCCGAAAACATCGGCGAGATTCGTTGGTGGACACTGAGTGAACTGCACCAACACATGGGACCTGATTTTCTTTCACCAACAGATCTTGCAGTGCACGTAGAGACAATTCTTCGCCACGGAATCCCCGACGTCCCATTTGAGATCAGCACCGTCGCCGATTAGGTGTTTCCTCAGCGAAAATCTCTACTGGGGGCAGTTGCTGCAACAAACAATGGCGACAAAGACTCCGCAACAATGTTGACCACCCCATCTGCATATTCAAGACGACCTCGCACCAACAATGCAGGAGCATCTCGAGCAATGACGCGGTGTCGCATCCAACACCCCTTAGAGCACACAACATTGATGAGCCCTGTTTCGTCTTCGAGACTGATAAATGTCATCCCGCGCGCAGTCATGGGTCTTTGTCGATGAGTAACCACGCCGGCCACAAGAACCCGCGCATTATGTTCCGCGGTGAGTAATTGATCTGCACGTAATACGCCTTTGGCGTCAAGTTGTTCTCGCAAAAACACCGTGGGGTGTCCATCGGGCGATACACCTGTCGCCCACAGATCCGCAATTGCTTCTTCAATAGGGGCCATGCCTGGAAGATGCGGAATGACATTGAGCCCCATGATTGTGTCGAGATGATCTTGACTGTGTCCGCGTGCATGTGTGTAGCCGTATGCACCTGCTTCCCAGAGCGCATCGCGACGATCAGTGCCACAGCTTTCTGTGAATGCCCCTGCAGTTGCGAGCGCTTCCATCTGTGACCGAGAAAGCTGCGGCACCACACGAGAAAGATGCTCAATTGATGCATAGGGTCCAGACTCTGCAATACGTCGCGCTAAATCGGCGCCTATGCCGCGCACAGACGAGATTCCCATACGTATTGCCAGTGACCCATGCGAAGTGGGGTCATGCACCACTGTTGCTACATCAGATGATGCATTGATGTCCGGGGTGTGCACCACTACCCCGTGTCGCCGCGCATCACGCACCAGAGTATGCGACGACCAAAAACCCATGGGTTGAGAATTCAGCAATGCAGCACAAAATATTGCGGGTTCGTGCAACTTGATCCATGCAGAGGCATAGACCAAGTACGCAAAACTCACCGAGTGACTCTCGGGGAATCCATAGTGTGCAAAGGCCGACATTTTTTCAAAAATCTCATCTGCAATGGGCCCTGTAATACCCCGTTCTGCCATCCCCTCATACAGGCGAGACTTCAATTTCTGCATTCGTGCAGTTGATCTTTTAGAACCCATTGCTTGACGCAGTTGATCGGCTTCGTTTGCCGTAAAACCCGCAACATCAATTGCCATGTGCATTAACTGTTCTTGAAACAGTGGCACACCCAAAGTCTTGGCGAGTGAATTTTCCAACAATGGATGCAGATATGTCACGGGCTCTAACCCATTGCGACGCCGAATATATGGATGCACCGAACCACCTTGAATGGGGCCGGGGCGAATGAGGGCAATTTCTATAACAAGGTCGTAGAAGCGACGTGGCTTAATGCGCGGCAAGGTAGACATTTGCGCTCGCGACTCCACTTGGAAAACTCCTACGGTGTCGGCGCGACACAACATTGCATACACATCGTCTTCTTGTGGCAGTTGCCCAAGATCTAGTTCATACCCACGATGCTCACGAATAAGTGCCACTGAACGAGACAATGCCGACAACATCCCTAGCCCCAAGAGATCAAACTTCACTAAACCCGCAGCTGCGCAATCATCTTTATCCCACTGCAACACACTGCGGTTTTCCATCCGTGCCCACTCCACTGGACACACCTCCACAATGGGGCGATCACACATCACCATGCCACCAGAATGAATCCCCAGATGCCGTGGCATATGTTCCACATGGCTTGCCATCTCCATAACAAGATCAGGAATGTCATGATCGGCGTGCTGTGCAGTAACTGCAATATCGCCCCACGCATCTACTTGTTTGCTCCACGCATCTTGTTGAGTGGGTGAATAGCCCAGTGCACGCGCCATATCT
>JBIKSB010000223.1:0-2603 GCA_044348855.1 Ilumatobacteraceae bacterium
ATCTGGCCAAAGCGCAGAGACACTCGCGATTTTGAACGTGGTGGAAACGGGTGGACATATCGTTGCATCACCTTCGCTCTATGGCGGCACCTACAACTTGTTGCATTACACGTTGCCAAAGATGGGAATTGATGTCACCTTTGTAGACGACCCACACGATCTTGCACAGTGGAAGAGCGCAGTGAAGGACAACACCAAGTTGTTCTTTGGTGAAGTTCTTGCCAACCCACGCAACGACGTCTTCGACATTGAAGGTGTCTCCAAAGTTGCACACGATGTCGGTGTGCCCTTGATGCTCGATAACACCGTGCCCACGCCTTATGGAATTCGCCCGTTGGAATGGGGTGCTGACATTGTCGTGCATTCAATGACCAAGTTCTTAGGTGGACATGGAACATCTATTGCAGGCGGCATCGTCGATGGCGGCAAGTTTGACTTTGGTGCAAGTGGACGTTTCCCCAACTTCACCGAACCAGACCCCAGCTACCACGGGCTTGCGTATTGGCCTGCACTGGGTGCCGGCTCCTACATCATCAAAGCTCGCGTGCAGTTGCTGCGCGACTTGGGTATGGCAGTGAGCCCGTTTAATGCATGGAGCATTTTGCAGGGCATTGAAACATTGTCGTTGCGTATGGATCGCCACTGGGACAACACTGCAAAAGTTGTGGAGTTCTTGCAAACACGCAAAGAAGTCTCATCCATTAACTATGCAGGTTTACCTTCTAGCCCTTGGCATGAGCGTGCGAAGAAATACTTTGGTGGCAAAGGCTTTGGTTCAGTGATCGCCTTTGAACTAGCTGGTGGTCGCGAAGCAGGGCAGAAGTTCGCCGAAGCACTTACTTTGCACAGCCACGTGGCAAACATTGGTGACGTGCGCAGCTTGGTGATTCATCCCGCTTCTACAACACACAGTCAGTTGACCGAAGAGGAACAACGCTCTGCAGGTGTTGCGCCTGGTTTGGTGCGACTCTCTGTGGGGCTTGAATCCATTGGAGACATCATTGCCGACCTAGAGAGTGGTTTCGCCGCTCTCTAAAGATCAACGTCTTTAGAGATAGCCATTGCGAAATGAGTATCCAGGACAAGAGTTGATGACCTCAGTTGAAGAAAGTTCTGCATCGGGAATCATGTCTGCAGTGATTTCTCTCAACATCATGGTGTCCATCATCGATTGACCCACGAGCGCCATTGCTTGGATACCTACAACGTGTTGGAAGAAGCGCCGCACCTCACGCGCATTGCCGAAACCCTCCCCCCGGTTCCATGAATCGATGTAGTCACGAACCTTCTCTGATGCATCTGCATGCAATACGTAATCATGCGCTGCCACCAGATCCTCAAATATTTTGGTCAACTCGGCCGTGGAGTAATCTGGGAACAAGATACTCATGTCGAATCTGCTCTTTAGCCCTGGATTGGACTGCAAAAACTCCATCATCTTTTCGGGATATCCCGCTACGACGACTGCAAATTGACCGCGATGTGCCTCCATAAATGTGAGAAGGGTTTCAATTGCTTCTGTGCCGTAGTCGCGACCATCAACGTGAAGACCGTATGCCTCGTCAATGAAAAGCACACCGCCGAGAGCTTTCGTGCACATCTCGCGAGTCTTGATTGCTGTCTGTCCGATGTAGCCAGCAACCAGAGAACTTCGATCAGCTTCAACAACATGTCCTTCTGTAACTAAACCGAAGGCCTTGTAGAGCCGACCGATAAGTCGAGCAACAGTGGTTTTTCCCGTGCCCGGATTACCCAAGAACACCAAGTGTGGGGATGGAACTATCGCATTCATGCCCCTATTGCGCCGCTGTTGAGCTACTTGTTGTTGTGCAGCAAGTTGGCGTACCAAAGCCTTCACTGGTTCTAGACCGATTAACGCATTGAGTTCAGCAAGAATGAGATCCACCGAATCTTCTTTGTCTGGAGAGATAACGCGAGTATTTGCTTCATCAACAAATGTGTCTTGGGATGTGTCGTGATTTTCGCTGAGGGAAACCTCACCCAGTCCAGCAGGGTCATCCAAGAAGTCATCCCACTCTTCCCCAAGTGGTTCAGAATCATCGAGTTTTTCATTGCATTTTTTCCATACGTAACGCATGGAGTCCACAGCTTCTTTCAACTGCGCAGCGGTCACTTCGGATGCAAGTAACGAGTGGGTTACTGTCATGCTTAAATTTCGTTGTGCATCCGTATTCACACGAATTGATGCAAAGGGAAGTCGTCCGTTCTCCCGAATAGCCCAGCGTTCAATATCGTGCACATCGGCCATTTCAATTGTTTTCGTATTGACATCAATACGTAAGACACTCACATTGTTGTAACGGTTATACACCCATGCACAAAACTGCAACGGTGCCTGATCGAGTTGCTCATTGTCCACAGTAAACACGATCGGGTTATCGCGATTGATTGAGGAAGATTCTGCGAACGTAATGTCCCAAAGTGACCTAAATGCTCTGATAATTGCTGTGTTGCGGGACATAGGGAACCTCCGAGGAGTGGTGCGGAAGTTAAGTATAAAAAATGGGTGTTGCAGAGTTTTCTGCGAGCCGTTCGACTTGAACTGACTAGTCGTCGTTGTCTTGGCCGCGCAAGAACTCTTC
>JBIKSB010000142.1:0-3713 GCA_044348855.1 Ilumatobacteraceae bacterium
TGGCGGTGTTGTGTACAACTCTAGACCACTTGATCAAGTCGACATCGAGATTCGTAACTCGATAGTGCATGTGCGTGCCCCGATGTTGATGCGAGTTTTCAGGGATGGCACACATGCGCTTGGTGACGATGGCTGGCTGAACACAGGAGATGTTGGCCATATAGACACTGAGGGATTACTGCACGTGGAAGGCAGGCAAGGCGACCTGATCATTACAGGCGGTGAAAATGTGTGGCCATCAGTTGTCGAAGAGTCACTGATGCACCATCCAAAAATTGAAGATATCTGTGTTGCAGGAGTCCCCGATGCATCTTGGGGTCACAGTGTCACTGCATGGATAGTGCTTCACCCTTCTCAACACATCTCGTTGGAAGAAGTGCGTGCACACGTAAAGCAAACATTGCCGAGTTACTGCGCACCGCAACGAATTGTTGTGGTCGACGACATTCCAAAAACCTCACTAGGTAAATCACAACGGCGCTTGCTTATCGCCTCGCTTGAGGCAAAACCCGAGAATTAATCTGCTACATCAATAACAGCGTCGGAGACGGCAGGCTTCATACGAATGGCTGTGATTCTTCTACCCTCAAGCCCCTCCACAATGAGATTCCAGCCGTCAACAGCCAAGGATTCCCCAAGATCAGGCACACGCTCCAAAGTACCGAACATGAATCCACCCACAGTGTCGTATTCATCCTCATCAAGAGTCATCTTGAAGTGACTGTTGAAATCTGAAATGGACATGCTGGCATCCACCATTGATTCACCATTAGGCAAATTCTGGATGTCGGGAACTTCCTCGTCATGTTCATCAACAATCTCGCCCACAAGTTCCTCGAGACAATCTTCAAGCGTTACAAGTCCTGCAATGCTTCCGTATTCATCAGCAACAATTGCCATGTGATAATGCTCTCGTTGCATCTCACGCATCAACTTGGCGACAGGCTTGTTCTCAGGAATTACAACTGCAGTTCTTACAAGCGTGTCAATAACTTTTGTGCCTTCACCCGTGCGCACCTTGCGCATGAGATCTTTTGTGTACACAATTCCCAACACATCTTCGTTCCCGTCATCGTCTTCTTTCAGAACAGGAAGGCGGCTTACTCCGTGCTCAAAAGCCTCGTCAAGAGCAGAATCGATGCTCATGCCAGAATCAACACTGATGAAATCAGGTCGGGGTCGCATAATCTCGCGTACCACGGTGTCCCCGAATTCGATAACCGATTCAATAAGTTCTCGTTCCTCGTGTTCAATCACTTCTTCTTGGGCAGCAGCTTCCACAATTCCGAGAAACTCTTGTTCACCAATGAAAGGTCCTTCTTGAAGACCTTTGCCCTTTACGACAATGTTTGTTAGACCGATGAGTCCACGAGAAATGAGACGAAGTGGTGCAAAAGAGACCAAGAATCGCACCAAACGTGACGTGGACAACGCCGCCCGATCTGAATGTATGACGGCATACGTCTTAGGCACGGCTTCGGCAAACACAAAGAACACAATCACGTTCAACAGGACACCAATGGCTACACCGGCAGGTCCAAATAATCTTCCCGCAACCACACCAGTCAATGTGGCTTGCACTGTTTGACAGATGTTCACCGAGAGCAACAACGGGTTTACCCAGCGCTCGGGATGGGACACCAAATCGAGAAGTGCTGCCCCACCTTTTGTTCCTGAGTCAGCCAATGCTTGAGCCTTTGGCTTGGACATACGCGACAGCCCCATTTCTGCCACTGCAAAAAAGACCAGCACTAGAAGAAGAAATCCAATGGCGACCAACATCCACCAGTCAATGGCTGTGGGTGATGATGCGATCATGATGTGTGCTCCTGTTGAAATTTGCTAGGTGGTGGTCCGCCCCAATGATGTGCGGTCAGAATCAGTCGTTCTTGCTCTTGCATCTTGGCTTTACCAATTTCTTCATCGTGGTCGTAACCCAAAACGTGAAGAATTCCGTGCACAACTAAGAGTGCAATTTCGTCATCAAGTGTTCCCGCATGGGTAGGTGCTTGCTGTTCTGCCACCGACGGGCATACAAACACATCTCCCAACAACAGTGGCATATCGTCGTGATCGTGGTGCGGGCGCGCAGGACCACGTGAAATAGCACCAGGGCCTTGAGTCTCCATGCATTCGACACCATCCAAGGGAAAAGCCAACACATCGGTGGCGCCATCTTTGCCCATATGTTCTCGGTTTAGGTCAGTAATTGAATCAGCATCGACGAAGTAGATGGTGAGTTCAGCTAGACCACGCACACCCTGATGCGCAAGTGTGTTGAGAGCAAGATCACGCCAACGCGTGAGGTCTATCGGAACATCATCTTGTTCGTCTGAGATAAACACCTCAGGAACACCATCGCCGCCCGAGCGGCGTGCGGCCTCAATCCGGGGTTTAGATTCAACCACGGCGGGCCCCTTTACGAGATTCTGATTCCTGAGATCGAAGATCACTCTTCTCGTAGGCATTCACGATGTCGGCCACTATACGGTGGCGCACCACGTCGGAGCCATCCAATCGAACAAAAGCCAACGATTCAATATCGGTCAGTTTCTTATCAAGGCCTACCAAACCACTACGCCCATCGGGAACATCGATCTGGGAGATATCGCCCGTCACCACTACTTTGGACCCAAAACCGATACGCGTCAAAAACATCTTCATTTGTTCAGGCGTCGTGTTCTGGGCCTCATCCAAAATAATGAATGAGTTGTTCAGAGTGCGCCCACGCATAAAGGCCAAGGGAGCAACCTCAATCGTTTGCCGCTCCACCAGCTTCATCACAGCTTCGGCATCCACCATGTCGTACAAAGCGTCATACAGGGGACGCAGATAAGGGTCAATCTTGGCCATGAGGTCGCCAGGCAAGAATCCCAATCTCTCACCCGCCTCCACCGCTGGCCGCGTCAGAACTATTCGTTGCACCTGACGCGCATGTAGAGCCTGTACTGCCATTGCGACAGCAAGCCAACTCTTTCCGGTACCTGCTGGGCCTATTCCAAATGTCACCGTATTTTCCCGAATGGCATCGACATAGCGCTTTTGACCTGCCGTCTTTGGGCGCACCATGCGACCCCTAGAGCCTTTCAAAATATCGTCGGTCAAGACAGTGCTAGGACGCTGTTCGGCACGCACCATAACGATGCTTCGATCCATAACCGATTGATCTAGTTTCTCGCCCCGCTGCAACAACAGAACCATCTCTTCAAACAATTTGCCCACCTGATGAGCACGAGGTCCTGCACAATGAATCTCGTTACCGCGAACAACGACCGACACATCAGGGAATGACTCTTCAACTCGACGCAACAACTCATCTCGTTGTCCTAGCAATTCAGCCATCAAGTGCATACCCGGCACAACCACAGTGACGGTCGGAGCAGTAGTTGTCATGTGCTCTCAATCTAGCCATGAAATCACCACACTTTGTTATTCCACTTAGAACCATGGCTCTCGTAGTACCTTAAATATTGGTGTGCAAGGCGATTTCATTGGGTTCTGGTGTCAGGTATGCCTGTGCGTAGAACGCTGATTTTCTGCTCTTGGATAGTGCTTCTCATCGGAGTAGGTGCATCATTCGTGCACCTTGCCCTTGGTGATTCTCTGAACAATCCTTTCGCGGCAACTGCGGCTCTGATCGCAGCAGTTGCCGCCATCTTGGGCAGTCTCCTTCATCGACCTCCACTGCTTATCTTCGGATCAATCTTTGGCAC
>JBIKSB010000143.1:0-3704 GCA_044348855.1 Ilumatobacteraceae bacterium
GATGTGGCAACGGTGTGGTCATTTGTTAGTGACATCAATGTTCCTGCACAATTCTCACGTGAATTCAAAGGAGCCGAATGGCTTGATACACCTGGTCTTGGTGGCACGTTTCGTGGTGACAACGCTCTGGGGGAATATAAATGGTCCACCACAGCGGTCGTCACTGACTTCATTGAAAACAAATCTTTTGCATGGACGGTGGGTTCGCTGGAAGAGCCCGTCGCAGTGTGGGGCTTTACGCTCTCTGGGCACGATGGCGATGTGTTGTTGAAGATGCATGCAACGATGGGGCCTGCGATGAGCCCTCCACGTGCATCTGCCGCAAAGGATCCAGAGAACGCAGAGACGATTATCTCAAAACGTCTTCATCAATGGTCAAAGAACATGACGGCCACAGTCGAAGGCATCAAATCACTGAGCGAGCAATAGATCGCAACCTAGAGCGCGCCTAGAAGACGTCTTGAGAAGCGAGATAGGGTCAGACACATGGCGAATAGAGAAGAAACAAGCCGAGTCCTGCGTGAGTATGCCACAGCATGGCTGGCTTCGGACCTTGAAAAAGTATTGGCCTCGTACCACGACGACATCGAATTGCATTACATGGGCCAGAGCCCACTTGCTGGTACCCATCGCGGTCGTGACGCCGCGTTCACTGTCCTCGCTCAGGCTTCAATGCGCACGAATCGCAAGTTGATTGATGTGGAAGACGTTCTTGTTGGCGAATCTCTTGGTGCATTGATCGCTGTTGAAGATTTGGGTGATCCAGCTCAACGTGTGCGTCGGGTTTTGCTGTATCGAGTGCAAGATGAAAAACTTAGGGAGTGTTGGCTGTTTGATGAGAATCAGCGGTTTATTGATGCCCTGTGGTCACAAGGGGAATGAAATGCTAGAGATGAAATCACAATGTGAAAAATGTGATGCTGGTTTGCCGAAAGAGGGTGATGCGAACATTTGTAGTTTTGAATGCACATTCTGCACACCGTGTAGCGATTCAATGCAGAGAATCTGTCCAAACTGTGGAGGCGAACTTGTGAGACGACCTCCGCGGACACTGTAATGGCTCACAACTCATCGGAGAGTTCCCCGGCAAGTGATCGCACCACAGTGAGGCGTGGTGCGAAGCGAGCCGAATACTCACAAGACGCAATTCTCAAAATATTGCGAGATGGTTCTGTTGCACATGTGGGTGTTAATTCAAGTGACGGCCCATTAGTTCTACCCATGGTGTATGGACTGACCGATGACACCATGTATTTGCACGGAGCGTTGGCGAATTCTCTGCTGAAGTCAGGTGCAGACACCGACATCTGTGTGACAGTGACAATTGTTGATGGCCTTGTCATTGCAAAAACACCTTTTAACCATTCAATGAATTACCGATCTGTTGTCGTGCGAGGCAAGGCTCGAGTAGTGGAAGATGACGAAGAGGTCATGCTGGCTCTTCAATTGATGACTGATCACATCATTCCCACATGGGATGTGACGAGAAATCCATCACAGAGTGAAATCCGTGCAACTCGCATTATCGCTGTTCCTTTGGACGAGAAATCTGCAAAAGTGCGCACGGGTGAAGCCATCAATGACTCAGTAGATGACGGAGCTGCCTTTTGGTCGGGATATGTTCCCATCACTTCAACCTTTGGATCCCCGGTTTCAAACTCCGACTCTGGTGCAGACACTCCAGCTGAAGTACTTCAAAGAGTAGGACAAGACATCCATAGCAGGCCTTCTTGAAAATTATGAGGCCGAGTTCATACTCAATGTAAGTTCATACATATGGAATTACAGCTTGTGCCTGTTGGCGTGGTGCGTAGCACGCGAACCGAAGCCGAAGATGATCAATGGGACTTAGAGACCTCACACATCGAGATGATGCCACCGTTTGATGAACGGGCACTTCGTGGGTTGAGCGAATTTAGTCATTGCATTGTTGTGTATGTCTTTGACAGAGCAACGTGGGATGAGTCGAGAATGTCTCGTCATCCAAGAGGCAATAAGGACTGGCCAGAAGTGGGGATCTTTGCTCAACGCGCAAAGGATCGCCCTAATCGCTTAGGTGTCACGGTATGCCGAGTACTTGAAGTAAGCGGACCAACTCTTCGTGTGAGCGGACTCGACGCCATTGATGGAACCCCAGTTGTCGATATCAAGCCGTGGATGGTTGAATTTGGACCCCGTGGGGAAATTGCACAACCCTCCTGGTCAACTGAACTTATGAAGGACTATTGGTAGATAAAAAACTCTTCGCTTGGTTCAAGTGCATGGCGTTTGGCACCATTATTTTTTCTCATTAGTGGCCCACACTTCAACATAGGGCCCATGTACAACGTCATTAATGGTGAAACCTGCAGAGATCACTGATTCGACAAATGAATCGTCGGGCCAAGTTACATACCATCGCATGCCGTCTTCTTCTTCGCGCCATCCAGTTTCTCCAGAGACTGGAACACAGACATACATGTGGCCACCTGGTACCAGTAAAGATGTGATGTCGGATAGGACTTGCCGCGTTTCTTCATGTGAGAGGTGCACGAGTGAGGCTTGCGCCCAGACACCATCAAAAGAATTGGGCACAAAAAAATCACCGAGTCGACGTATGTCGCCTGCAATAACTTCACCATGGGGTTCTGCCATTTTGATGAAATCAGGATTGAGCTCGATACCTATCGGGGAGTGACCAGCCTCAGCGAATAATCGCAGGTCTCGTCCTGGACCACAACCCACGTCAAGAATGCGTGATGGCTGAGCAAAAAGTGCGGTAAATCGTTCGGGTAATTCGCGTCGGTGTTCGGCGTATCTGGCCGCATAGGCATTGGGGTTATTGCTGTAGGCAGCAACAGAGAGAAGAACGGGATCGCTGTCGGGACTACTTCTCATTCCTTCATCGTGGCACGGCGCGAAGAACGATTACAACTGAATAGCGACCTAATGTAATGACTGCTCAAGAATTTTGATGAGGAGACGAATCAGATGATTCCCCAATGGCGCGTGGCGACCCAAGACGATATTCCTTCAATCTGTGTTACCTTCGCGCGATCTTTCTGGCACGACCCTGTTGTGCGATGGTTGTTTCCCGATGACGAAGAGTTCCGCGATGGGACAGTGATGAAAGATTTTCTTCGCCGCAATGTTGCTCATAGAGCCACTTTGGTGACCCCTGATGTTGCAGCATATGCAATGTGGATTCCACCCGGTCGTCCTGAGGTAGAAATTGAACCCACTTCAACAGAGATGCCGTCAGCTGAGTTGATGCAAAAGTTCATAGCGTTACGCAGCGCACTTGATACGCATACTCCACAAGAACATCACTGGTATCTCCAGATGGTGGGAACACATCCGGATTGGCAGCGCCGGGGATTGGCTTCACAATTGATTAATGAAGGCCTAAGTTGGGCCCGACGCGATGGAGTCTCGGCATATCTAGAAACCGAAACAATTGAAAATGTGGCGTACTACAGACATCTTGGCTTTGAAGTGCGCAGTGAATGGGATGTTGATGCAGGCGGGCCACATATGTGGGGAATGTGGCACCTCTGCAACTAACTCAATTTTTCTGCAATCGCGATATACAAAGGAATGCCCACAACAAGATTGAATGGGAATGTGATTCCAAGCGATGCGGTGACATAGAGCCCAGGGCTTGCATGAGGCAGTGCAATTCGTACCGCGGCAGGTGCGGCGATGTACGAAGCACTTGCGGCAAG
>JBIKSB010000144.1:0-3692 GCA_044348855.1 Ilumatobacteraceae bacterium
CGTAGATGGCCATGCCTGCGGTCACTGAACCACCAGGGCTGTTGATGTACAACCAGATATCTGCGTTGGGGTCTTCACCTTCCAAATACAACAACTGCGCACACAAACTGTTGGCGATGTCGTCATTGACATCAGTGCCCAACATAATCACGCGGTTTTTCAGCA
Source organism: Ilumatobacteraceae bacterium (assembly GCA_044348855.1). Lineage (GTDB taxonomy): Bacteria > Actinomycetota > Acidimicrobiia > Acidimicrobiales > Ilumatobacteraceae > UBA2093. The sequence goes on from JBIKSB010000144.1 coordinate 166, forward strand.
GTCGAGTGAAGATGTCTGCTCGAGGATCTCCGCCTGCATCGAGTGCTGCGGGTGGTACTGGAAAACCATTGCTACTCATATACCTGCAGGCTACCTGCTCAGGCAGACCGTAACCCCTCTTGGTATCAACGGCTTTGTCCGCTGAAAACCACAAGAACCTTCTCATTTGCATCTACTTGATTGCGTATCTCGAGCAGGCCCGCCAATCCAGAACTTCCCGTGGGGCTGACATCGATATCGGTGAATTCGTGTGCCAGAGCGTGCGCACGCACAATGTTGCTTTCTGATGCACGTAATGCGCCTCCGTGGGAGCTGTGCATGTGACCCACGATGTCAATCCAGTCATAGGTCTCATCATCCAAAATGCCATCAGCAAAAGATGTGGGTGTCTGTTCCCACGGCCACATCACCTCGGACCATGTGGAACCAATGTGTCGAGGTTCACCCAACTCCACAAAACGTTGCCATGCGCGAACCAAAGGTGCGCACCCTTCAGACTGCACAGCATGTAGTCGTGCGCTTCCGCCCGATGCGTAGAAACTTGTGGCAAATGTTGATGCAAATGCCCCACCACCGACTTGCATACACACGCGATCTATCTCGGGCATCTGCTCTGCAATTTCCCAACCCAAAGTACGCCCGCCGTCGAGACACCACACATTTTCTGTTCCCTGCACACCAAACGAAAGTGCCCCGTGTTGCACCAATTCACGGAAACGCCATACACAAGGATCACCTGCTGGGTCACTGTCGCGTCGCGGACAAATGCGCACATCGGCATCCAGCGAATGCAGCGCCTCCATGACTGACTCTTGTGCCGCTACAGGCACATGTACCGCAATTGGCCAATCCACTGCGCGCGCAAGGGTGGATGCCGCGATGGCTGCATTTCCACAGGATGCAATGGCAAGTGGTGGTCTATCAGCCTTTTGTGACCACGGAGTGAGCCCTGCATGTTCTGCCATCAAAAGATAGACAAGTTCTGTGAACACATGGCGCGCCTTGTGAGATCCGGCGACATTATGGGTTTCATCTTTTACCCACACACCACCTGTTGCCGTAAATCCCAATTCATCCGATAATGCATCTGCACGCAACAGTGGAGTTTTTCGAAACCCTGTGCCCGCGACACGCTCCACTGCTGCATCAAGCGATGCGATGATCTCAACACGAGAAGCATCTTCGAGTCCGATTGCTGCACCAAAGGCATCCACTGCGAGTTGTTCGCGAAACGCAAGAAAAGGGTTATCTGACAGATGAGTTTCCGACTCGGCAGCCACCACGTCAAAACCCAGCACATGGTGACGATCTGTGGCGTTGGCATGTGGACACACCCATTGCAGAGGCGCAACAAGTGACACCTGTGCGCCACACACAGAACATGACATGCCTGTGACCCGAGTGGACATCAAGGACTACTTTGCGATTCGGGCAACTTGTGCATTGAAGTCGTCAATCAGCTCATCCCATACAGGCGCATAACTACGCACCGATTTCCAGAATGTTTGTGAGCGACGTGCCTCAAAGACATCTAACGGAGTTCCCTGTTGTTCTACCCAGGTGTAATACCCGAGATTGAAGATCCGATTTCTGTCGCGATCAGTGCAATCAATCATTGAATCGGTAGAGACCGATGCAAGGTGTTCGCTGAAAGCCTCGGCGGCATCAATGTCAGAAAACGCATTCTTGTAACGCGATGCCAAGGTCTTGACACGTTCACTCGGATACAACTCGCTGCCATCAGTTGCAATGGTCACGATTGCATCGTTGGCGCCATAGCCCAGAAGTTTTGCGGTCTTGATTGCTGCCAACACATTGCAAATTGCCGAGAACCCAAAATGAGTCAATGACGCAATAAGTTCTGGCGAAAGTCCGTGACGTTGGGCCAAATACTTGTGGCCTTCAGGGGTGTTGAACAACACATCTAGTTCGTCGGTGGCCTTGTCAGAAATTGCTACAACTACATCTGTATTCATCACGTTGTGAATGAGTGGAATGTGCTTGTCGCCGATTCCTTGAATGTTGTGTTCGCCAAAACCATTTTCCAGCATCGTGGGACACTCAAGAGCTTCAACTGCCACAATCTTGGTTCCATAGATATCTTTCAATCGGTCACCGGCTGCAATGGTTCCCGCCGATCCGGTGGCAGATGTAAATGCTGCAAGGCGAATTCCTGAATGCCCGTTTGCCTTCACATGTTCAAATGCATGTGCAAGTGCGCGACCCGTCACTTCATAGTGACCCACATGATTTCCAAATTCACAGAACTGATTCAGAATGAAGTTCTGTGGGTCTTTATCCATTTCATTACATGCGTCGTAAATTTCTTTAACGTTGCTCTCGGTTCCTGGAGTTCGCACAATGTCGGCGGGATCAACTACCCACTTGTCCAACCAATCAAATCGTTCTTGTGACATACCCGCAGGCAAAACAGCAACTCCCCGAGAACCCATCAAACGACTAATGGCAATGCCGCCGCGCGCATAGTTCCCCGTAGATGGCCAAACCGCACGATGACGCGTGGGGTCAAACTGGCCAGTAATTACTCGAGGCACGAAACATGAATATGCCGCCAGTACTTTGTGGGCGGTGATCATTGGGAAACGATTACCAAACACCACGATGATGGGTGCCTCTACTCCCGTGAGTGATTGCGGCAACACCACATGGTCGGGAACCTCCACACGATCGCCCGCCATGTTGTTGTACCAGTGCACACGAAAAAGGTTCCGCGGATCGGCTGCGTTCTTATCCACTCCGTGGGTGAACGATGCAGGAATACGATGCGGTTCAGAAAGTTGGGCAAATGTGGGAAGAATGATGTTCTGTTCCGCGAATCGCTGGACACTTCGTGCAAGTGATTCGGCATCAACGACGGTGGCGGCCAAGCCAAGCTGATCTTGCAAGGTTGAAGCATCAAGGGTTGATTCGAAGGTCACAGAACTAGTCACTCCTCCATATTGCCACCCATTAGTGCCTGATACCTCCCTAGTTGGCCTTCATGTCAGGTACCCTCGGAGTGTCGCCGGTGTAGCCCAATTGGCAGAGGCAGCAGGTTTAGGTCCTGCGTGTTGGGGGTTCGAGTCCCTTCACCGGCACAGTGCATATCTATGACTTACCAACCCCAGCTGTGGTGATTGACGTTGCTGCGTTGCACAAAAACATTGCCACAATGTCCGACATTCATCCGGGTCGCCGTCTGCGACCCCATGTCAAGGCGCATAAGTGCACTGGTCTTGCCGCAGAACAACAAGGTGCAGGACACCGTTCCTTTACGTGTGCAACTCCTCGCGAGATTTTGGGCATGATCGCTGCCGAAGTCGGCGATGACTTCTTGCTTGCAAACGAAACACTCGATGGACAACGCCTCTCCGCGTTAGCCGCAGCACAAGATGATGCTCTCATCACAGTGGCAATCGACTCTGAAGAGACACTGATGGCTGCCGATAAAGCCGGCATTCGCAACGTGATGATTGATGTCAATGTCGGTTTGCCTCGTTGTGGATGCCCACTTTCTATGGCGGGTC
>JBIKSB010000006.1:0-13204 GCA_044348855.1 Ilumatobacteraceae bacterium
CTACTGCGATGAAGAGAAACGAGGGCAAGATGCACAACACCAACGGCGCAGCCAGTCGGCCTGGTAGTTGTCGAATGAGAACATCGGTGGCACTGCGCATGTCGTTGTGTGCATCACTCATGAGTCGATGCACAGTGTTCACAACTGGCAGTCCATCTTTGTGGCTGGACAGAATTGTGTGCGCCAGCTGATATCCCGCCGTGGTGTGAGGGAGGAGATTAAGTGCCTGCTCAAGTCGTTCTCCGCGAGTGATTGCCTGAGCCACGGCAGAACCCTTGGGGGAGATGTCTTCCCAGCGCTGGAGAGACTGTGTAAGGGAACAACCTGCTCGAAGCGAGGCAGAAAGATGTTCTGCCAGCACAACTGTCTCATCAAGAGGACGATTCACCGTATGGGCAATAAGTGAGCTAATCCACACGGCACCCATTCGATTGAGGAAGAGACCAAGTGCGAGCACTATCAGAGTGGAGAGATGAAAGAGGCGACTACGCATATCGGCTGATGACATGAGAAGTATGACGAAAGCAATGAGGGGCAGATAAGTGAGTATTCGCACGGTGAATATAGCTTGGGCGGACGCAGTGCGAATGTCGGCACGTGTGGCGTGGTGAGTGCGCAAAGTGGTGCACACGTGTTCTAGTGCAGCAGGAATGAATGCACCATGTACACATGATGCCGCAAGCATGCGGCACATTTGGGCGTCATCATGTCGATCTTTCTGTGCGCATAATTGAGCAGATTTCAGAAGAATCTCGGCAACAGATGTGGAATGCATTGTTGTTGAAGACGTGAAGTACGTGGACAAAAATGTGTGCCGGGAGAAAACCTCGAAGAGAGCGTCTCGTGCATGGACTCCCGATCGAGTGCGACGGATAAGTTCTTCTACCAGCTCTATCAATGTGGCGAACTGTGCATCCGGTGAAGAGGTGACACCTTGAGTGAGTTCATGCCGTCTGGAATTGATGAGAGAATCATGTGCGCTGTGGATGGGTGAAAGCGCAAGACGCGGCACTATCAGGCGTCTATCTATGTGTGTGGTGAGACGGGGATGTAACCAGGACACAAGGGCAAAGAAGAACAACACAGCACAGGCAACAGGGACGAGCATTGTTTAGTGAGATCTCTCGGGGAAAACCGGGCCGTAGAGGTGCACTTGTGTCTTTTCCGAGACGGACACGATCTCGTTAATGCGTCGTCTGCCTTGTGCATTGCGCACCATGTGAATCACAACATCTGTGGCGTGGTGCACAAGATTCTCCACATGGTGAGTGGTCCATTGGGGAGCATCTCGCATGATGATGTTGGCTAATCGAGTCACGGTATGAGAGGCAGTATCTGCATGCACAGTGGACCAACAACCGCGGTGGCCCGATGTCAATGCCAACACCATGTCTATTGCTTCGGCTCCGCGTACCTCGCCCACAAGAAGTCGATCGGGGCGCATACGCAAAGAAGTACGTACAAGATCCTGCAGGGTTACTTCACCTGCGCCTTCGGCATTAACACTTCGAGTTTGCAGGTGGACCACGTGAGGGTGGGTAATGCGTAACTCCGAGGTGTCTTCTACACAAATGATGCGCTCGTGTGGTGCAAAGATGTGCGCCACCGATGAGAGAAGCGATGTCTTCCCCGATGAAGTCTCGCCAGACACCACCACATTCTTTTTCTCCGCGACAATTCGACGCACAATGTCGGTGCATTCTTGAGGGCCAAATGCCGCTAGCGGAAGAACGCGAGCGGGAAATTTACGCAAGTTAATTGAGGCACCGGTGAGAGAAATGGGTGGGATGACCACACAGGCGCGAGTGCCATCATCGAGACGTGCATCAAGAACGGGATGCATGAGATCAATACGGCGACCAGATACTCGCGCTATGTGTTCGATGCAGTCGGCCGTTTGTTCGGTGCGAAGTGAATCCACACGGCGCAACCCTTCGCGATCTTCGACCCATATTTCGGTGCCATGTACAACCATGACTTCGAACGTGTCTGGATGTGAAAGGTATTCATGCAGTGGCCCTAGGCCGACACTCATGGGGTGAGTAGCGAGGAAAAGTGTGCGCCGAAGAGTTGCTCCACTCGACTGGGTAATAGCCCTGCATCGACTGCCCGTGCGATTGCGGCACTATGGGGAATCTCTGCGATGACAGGAACATTAAGCACGTTTCCCACATCTGCAACAGTGAGAGCTCTGCCTTCTTCACGCACAACCACAGCATTGTGAGGTCGTGGCATTGCAGTGGCGCGCCGCAAGCTGAGGTAGCACGGCTTTGTCACCATGGTGACTGAATGAATGCTTTGCGCAATTTCTGCAGGGATGAACCCATTGCCGGCATCAATAATCACATTGTGAGGAAGGCTGTGCAGTGCATCTGCGAGTTGACGCCAGCGGGGTTGACCATCTACAAACTTGCTTCCTCGATGCACCACCACAAGTCCTTCAATCACAGGTTCGCCCAGCAACACCATTGACGCAGCATCTGAAGAATTGTGTTCGGCGAGCCAATCATTGATTCCAGGCCGTGCAGGTTCTGCCATACCAAGAGCCGCGGGTGCATCTCCACATAAATCAATCAACAATGTGTGGCGCCCGTTGATGGCAGACAGAAGTGCGACTGCAGATGCAGTCACGGTGGTGCAGTTGCCCCCTTTGGGCGACATAAACAGAACTGACACAAACAACCTCCTCAAGGATTTGAGGAAATGTGTGCACAGCTATGGCGTATGTGGGAACGCTGCTACAGGCTGACTTCGTTGGTTAATGGTTGGTCTGCAAGATATTGCGTCAAGTTGTGCACAAACATCTTTTCACTGCGCAATCCTGCAGATGTAGACGCACCAGAGCTGTGTGGAGTGATAATCACATTGGGCATCTCCCACAATGGTGAATCTTCGGGAAGTGGCTCGGTGGCAAACACATCGAGTGCAGCGCCAGCGAGGTGCTGTGTGCGCAATGCATCAATAAGTGCATCTTCGTTCACTAACTCTCCACGTCCCACGTTGATGAAATGAGCCCCCTTCTTCATCTGTGCAAACCGAGCCTGATGAAAGATCTCGCGAGTATCTGGTGTAAGCGGCAAGGCAACACACACCCAATCGGCGCGACTGAGCACTGCGTCCAATTGATCAAATCCAAATGTGGGACATGGTTCATCACCTGCGGGGGTGCGTCGTATTGATTCCACCTGCATGTTGAGCGCAACACCGAGACGAGCAATTTCATATCCAATTGGGCCCATGCCGATGACTGCAAGACGGGCTCCATCCAGTTCATTGAAATCATGTCGTCCCCATTGTTTGTTGTCCTGATGTTCAAACCATGCGCGAACGTTTCGACTGAGTGCCAACATGTACAGAACTGCGGTTTGTGCAATAGGCGATGCTGTTGCACCCGAGGAGTTAGTGACCCGTACCCCTCGTTCCATCAATTGAATAAAAAAGGGACTATCGACTCCGGCTGAAAATGTGTGGAGCCACTTCAGATGTGGTGATTTCATAATTGACAGAACCATCCCGCGAGAGCGATCTGGCCACACGTCGCTAGAGAAAAACGCAATGTCTACTGTGGCCAATACATCGTCAGGGAATGGATCGTTGCCTTCGTAGATGAGAGGTTGAAGAGAGGGGGAGAGGGCGCGAATGCGTTCACCTTCTCGATTCCACACGTTGTCGCTGACCAATACAACAAGGTCTTTGTGTGCTGTGCTCATCGACACAGACTAGGGAACGATGGGCTCCCAACAGGTACCGTTTGGGTGTGCGTATTTTGCTGGGCCTTGTGTCGTTGATGCCATTGGCTCCGGCCCATATTGGCTCTGGTGATGCAGTGCAGCCTCGTGACACCATGTCGGTGATTGAATCCGTAGTCCCCGCATTGCCTGATGGGGTAACGATCTCTGTTGTGGGTTCGGACACTTTCATACGCCTTGAATCTGACGGAGTCAGTGTGGAAGTTCCAGGTTATGAAGGTGAGCCATACCTGAAGATTGACTCTGAGGGCGTTGTACAAGTCAATGACGGCTCAGTCACCACCTTGTTGAATAGCGAACGCTATGGAGAGGTGGATTATTCATCCTTTGAACCATCACCCACCCCTTTGTGGCGCACGATTGCAACAGATGGAACTGCAATGTGGCATGACCATCGATCGCATTGGATGAGCCCCTTGAAGCCTGCAGTTATTGACGAAAAAGGCACTGTGCAATCGTTTGTTATTCCCATTGTGGTGAATGGAGAAAATGTCTCGGTGAAAGGGACGCTCTATTTGCGCGAGAAGGCCTCTGTTGCGTGGTGGTTATTTGGCCTTGTGGCGCTTCTTCTTGCAGTGGGATTGTCCATTGCACAAAGAAAGATTTTCTTCGCAGTTGTTGCGTTGGTGTCGGTAGTGGGAATTGTTGTGGGGGCATTGGAGTATTACGGACTCCCACACGGTGCACGCATTACTCCGGTTCTTGTGCTGTTTTCTGCTGCGGCAGGTGCAATTGCTGCGGCGTCTTTGGTGCCACGTTTCCAGAAGAACGGTGCATTGGTGGCAATCTCGCTTAATGCTGGCGCAGGTGCAACATTGATTGTGGCGGCATGGCTGTGCATTGACCAGGTGCGCGCTGCATACGTTCCAGGCCTAGATCAACCATGGATGGCTCGGGTGTGGATACCGGTGATGTTTGGCGTGGGATTGATATCCGTCATTGACGGAGTGATTCGTATTGCATTCCCAAGTCAGCCCCAGAAGGCGTGAGATTGTCTTAGACGGACAACAAGTCGCGAGCACCAGTATCAGATGATGGGTGACGCAGTTTGCTCATTGCACGAGCTTCAATCTGACGGATGCGCTCACGGGTGAGGTTGAAATGTTCACCCACTTCTTCCAGTGTGCGTCCTTCGCCGCTTCCGTCAAGGCCGAAACGCAAACGGAGAATTTCGCGTTCGCGCTCATCGAGCGGTGCAAGCAACCTTTGAATCTCTTCTGGCAACAATGCAGTTGCTGCAGTTTCAAACGGTGACTCGGCAGATCGATCTTCAACTACGTCACCCAACTCAGCATCACCGTCTTCGCGCAGTGGCTCTGACAACGACAACGGTTCAGCAGCGAAACGCAAAGCCTCGGTGACTTTGTCTTCTGGCATCTCTACTTCTTTGGAAAGCTCGGCCAATGTTGCAGGACGGCCGTATTTCAACTCGAGGCGTGAGCGTGCTTTCTGCAGACGCGCAAGCGTGTCACCTGCATGAACTGGGAGACGAATGGTGCGACCCGTGTTTGCGATACCGCGAGTGATCGCTTGACGGATCCACCATGTTGCGTAGGTAGAGAACTTGAATCCTTTACGCCAGTCGAATTTCTCCACTGCGTGCATCAGGCCGAGGTTGCCTTCTTGAATGAGGTCTAACAGTGGCAAACCGGATGCTTGGTACTTCTTTGCAATAGACACCACAAGGCGGAGGTTTGATTGCACGAACGCACGCTCGGCGATTTCGCCATCTCGAATTGCTTTGCGCAACTCGCGTCGCTTTGGTGCTGCCACGGTGGGATTGGCAGCCATTTCTTCGGTGGCAAGTTTGCCGGCTTCAATCGCTTTGGCAAGGCGGACTTCGTCATCTTTAGTGAGAAGGGCGTACTGACCGATGTCGGTGAGGTAGAGCCTGACGAGGTCTTCTTCGTCGCGATCGATCCTGTCCTTTGCCACGAAAAACCTCACCTATTTATATAGCGACGCGCCGAATCACGCGAATATGGGCAGGATACCGAGTGCACACTGCTGCGCAACTGTTGAAAGGGAACAATCACAAAACCCCTGCCATGCCAAGCAAAAAACCCCAAAGAAAAGTAAAGTTTGGCTATGTCAAACCCACTGTTAACAGACAAGGCCATGGGCCTCGGAAATCTCGATCGTCAAGGTTCGACCAATAATTCTCAGACATGGGCACCGCCCCATGTTGAACCAATGACAGATGGTCCCGTATCTCGCTGGGACGGCGGCATCATGACTGTTAAAGGCACTGCAAGTGCAACTTTGATGTTGTTGGTATTGATTCTGGCTTCGGCCACAGTGACATGGATTTCTATTGATGCACCAGCTCCTGGTGAATTGGTGCAAATTCCCATGGGTTGGGTGCTCGGTGGATTCATCGTCGCACTCGTTGCAGTTCTTGTAGGCACGTTCAAGCCGCATCTCGCAAAATACGCCGCACCTGTGTATGCACTTGCTGAAGGCGTGGTGTTGGGTGCAATTAGCCGTGCATATTCAGAGCAATACGACGGCATCGTGACCCAAGCAATCGGCGCCACACTCGGTGTATTCGTAGTGATGTTGCTGCTCTATCGCAGCCGCATCATTCGTGTAACCGACAAGTTCCGTCGCATCATCATGGGAGCGTTGCTCGGTCTGATGGCTTTCTACTTGGTGTCATTCGTGTTGGGAATGTTTGGCAGCATGCCTTCATTCATTAACGACGCATCGCCGATGGGTATTTTGTTCAGTGTGTTTGTCGCCGGTTTGGCAGCATTCACATTGGCTCTTGACTTCGACATGATTGAGCAAGGTGTTGCAAACAAGTTGCCCGCTCACATGGAGTGGTACTGCGCACTTGGTCTCACTGTGACATTGGTGTGGCTGTATCTCGAAATTCTTCGCTTGTTGGCGAAGCTTCGCGAGAACTAATCCGCCGTTACGACTGCGCGGGATTGCGACGCGCAGTGGGGTGTTCCGCCAGATAGCTCGCATCGATGGGCGCTCCAGTGGCCTCATCTGTCCAATACGAATTGTTGTCGAGTCTCTCGAGCGCTTTCTCCACGTCTGAAAGATCTTGTTCCATTGCGTCGAGATCGAGAGGGCTATCGGGATTCATCTCTGCCATGGTAGGCGTTGGATGTGGGCGATGACTAACGAGGCGACCACCTTGAACACTTGTAGCCTCATTTCCTATGACTTTGCCATTCCCACCACTTGATGGATCTGCCCCTAAAACACAGAAATTTCCTTCGGCTCCGCCAATGGGCATCGACCCTTCAAAGCGATACACAGCCACCATGGAAACATCAATGGGAACTTTGGTGATTGCACTTGATGCCGCACGTGCTCCAAAGACGGTGAACAGCTTTGTGTACTTAGCTGCGTACCACTATTACGACGGCATCATCTTCCACCGCATCATCAATGGATTTGTGTGCCAAGGTGGCGACCCCACAGGAACAGGCACAGGTGGCCCGGGCTATCGATTCGAAGATGAATTGCCACAGCCTGGCCAATACCAAATCGGTTCGTTGGCAATGGCAAATGCAGGACCCAACACAAATGGCTCACAGTTCTTTTTAATCAGTGGACCAAGCGGTGCGCAGTTGCCACCGGCATATTCACTCTTTGGCCAAGTTGTTAAAGGTTTAGACGTTGTTGATGCCATGCAAAAGGTTCCTACCGCTCGCGGTGATCGCCCCATTGAAGATGTGGTCATCAATAGCGTGACCATCACTGTGTCTGAGGATTAAGAAACGACGCTTGTTTCTGGAGAGATTGACGTGTCAATACTCTCGGTAAAAGGTTGATCTATTGCAGTTGCCCAACGAATTGTTGAGGTAATGGCTTGACCAATGGGTCGAAATACTGTGCGCTCGGTAATGGGCAGATACGGAAGTCGTAGGTCTGCGCGCGCCCATGCGGGAAGAATTGCAATCGCTGCAGTAGAGATGAGCGAATAAGGGATGCGAGTGGCAAATGACAAAGGCGGCGTGAGCAGTAAGTAACGCGCAACATCACGAGATTCAGCAGTTGCGTGTAACTCGCCTCGGAACATCAATAACTGATCACGTAAACCCTGTACAGATGTAGGTGGTGCAGGAACCCCCAGTTTGCGTGCAATGACTGCCATATCTTCGACGTATCCGTCGTAGATGTCTTCACTAAGTTTTTCTGCTCCGTAGGCACGATGTGCAGAAATGAAGCTGTCTACTTCGGCAACATGCACCCAACGCAAAAGATGTGGGTCAGAAGCCGAATATGGGCGCCCGTCACTTGCTGTTCCGTGAACATAACTGTGCACTTTCCTGATTCTCGCAATTGTTTCTTCGGCAATGTCTGCAGTGCCAAAAGAAGTAGTTGCAAGAAAATCAGCTGTGCGCTGCAAGCGACCCCATGGGTCACTGCGGTAGTCCGAATGTTGTGCCACGCCCGCCATTGCGAGGGGATGAAGTGACTGCAGAAGTAATGCGCGCATGCCACCGATGAACATGGAGGCATCTGTATGGATGATGTGGATCGGTCGGTCAGGGCCAAACCAACGAGGTCCGGTGGCGGCCATTATGGCCTCACGCTTCTCCTCGGCGTTGTCTCCTACTACTCGGTCTCGGAGTGCATCGGCGATGGCGCGTCGCACCGACTCCACACGATCGGCTAATGGCGCAGGGGACGAGCTCATAGACCTATCGTGCCAGCAAAGCGATGGAGATGCACCTACTAATTGGTCACCTGTTCTCCTACTACGCTTCTTGATGTGAGTGATGTCTCTACCCCCAGCCCAAGCGAAGACAGCAAGCGTATGCCCCGTTGGGTGCCACGCGCTATCGCAGTGTTTTGGTTGGCATTTCTTGCCACATTCGTGCTTCGCTTTATGTTTCACCGATTGAGCAATTTCCTCATATTGCTGTTGGTTGCTCTGTTTATTGCTTTGGCATCAGAGCCCGCGGTGAACAAACTCGTCTCACGAGGATGGAAGCGCGGTTCTGCAACCGCCGGTTTGCTGGTGTCTCTTGTCGTTATTGTGCTGACGTTTTTTGCTGCCATGGGCACGGTGGTGGGTCAACAGATTGCAGACCTGTTGTCCAACAGTGAGACCTACGTCAATGACACAGTCAAAATTCTGAATGACACCTTTAACACCAACATTGATCCACGTTCGGTGAACGAACAAATAAATGACCCCGATGGCGCAGTGCAGCAGTTCATAAATTCACAACAAAGCAAAGTGTTTAACGTGTCCGTGCAAGCCGTTGGCGTCTTGTTCCAGATGTTCTCTGTGTTGCTCTTTGCTTTTTACCTCGTTGCCGACGGTCCACGATTGCGCCGTTCTATCTGTTCACGTCTAGAACCATTGCGCCAGCGTGCAGTTCTTGATGCATGGGAACTTGCAATCACAAAGACAGGCGGTTACTTGTATTCGCGTGCGCTGCTAGCGCTTATCTCCGGCTTCTTTCACTGGATTGCATTTCAAGCTATTGGAACACCTGCACCTATTGCGTTGGCATTGTGGGTGGGGCTGGTGTCGCAATTCTTGCCCGTTATCGGTACCTACCTCGCCGGCGTGTTGCCCGTTCTGCTGGCATTCATCGAGTCGCCCATTGACGCATTGGTCGTCATTGGATTTATCTTGGTGTATCAACAGATGGAGAACTATCTCTTTGCACCTCGCATTACAGCGCGCACGCTAGAACTTCATCCCGCTCTTGCGTTTGGTGGTGCCTTGGCTGGCGGTGCTGTGCTGGGTCCCATTGGTGCAATCTTGGCGCTACCTGCAGTGGCGATGGGCCAGGCATTAATTTCTGCATGGGGAATTCGACATGATGTCATCGAAGATCCTTTAACTTTTGTTCCACCTAAGAAAGAAGTGAAACTGAAGCGCAAACGCAGTAGCGCATGGGAAGATCCCAGTTAATGGGCGTACACGGCGAGCAATTTGCTCCACTTGCAGTTGTCTCTCGTAACGGCGTAGATGAGTCCGTGCATTTTGGCGCTTTAGTTGCGGTGAATGCAGACGGTGAAGTGGAATTTTCTGCAGGTGATCCCGACGTAGAAATTTTCCCACGATCTTCCACGAAACCCTTTCAAGCACTTGCAATGGTGCGCTCGGGTTTGGCGTTAGATGCGCAACATCTTGCTCTGGTCTGTGCAAGTCATAACGGGGAACAGATTCATCAACGAATCGCCTCAGAAATTCTTGCCTCTGTGGGGCTTGATGAGTCGGCACTTGCGAACACTCACGATTATCCACTGCACGTTGATTCTGCACATTCCGCCATTAGAGAAGGCAAAGCAAAATCCTCATTGCAGATGAATTGCAGTGGAAAACATGCAGGGATGTTGGCGACGTGTGTGATTAATGGCTGGTCAATAAAGGATTACCTTGCGCAAGATCATCCCTTGCAGCAAGCAATTACTCAGACCCTCGGCGAAGTAACAGGTATGACCCCACCCGCAATTGGTGTGGATGGCTGTGGTGCGCCAGCCCATGTGGTGGGACTTACCCACTTGGCGCGAGGGCTACGAGCAATTGCAACTGGCGAAGCCGGTGATGCGGGTAGGGAAGTGTTTACTGCGATGTCTCAGTATCCAGAGCTCATTGGCGGTACGGGTCGACATGTGACTGGAATTGTGAGTGCAATTCCTGGCTTATGTGCCAAAGATGGCGCCGAGTCGGTCTATGTGGCTGCGATGAGTGATGGTCGAGCAATTGCACTCAAGATGTCAGATGGCTCGGGGCGAGCAATTGCCACCGTGTTGTTGGCAGCACTTGCTCGTTTGGGTGTGGATGTATCTGATGTGCCGGCCTATGTGGACGAATTGGTGCTTGGGCATGGACAACCGGTGGGACGCGTACGCGCGATAGACCTGTAGTGACGCAATGAGTATTCCCTTTGTGCCCCGCATTGATGGAACGCCTTATGCACAGTGTGAAAATGTTGCACCTTTGGTGCAGCGCGTGATTGCGCAAAATCCTTCGAAGTTCACTTATCACGGCACAGGTACCTACATTTTGGGAACACAAAATGTTGTCGTCATCGATCCGGGCCCAGTGTTGGACACGCATCGTGATGCACTGTGGTCTGCATTACGGGGTAGAGAAGTCGTGGGAATTGTGGTGACTCATTGTCACTCAGATCATTCACCACTTGCCCAGTGGCTGCATTCTGAAACAAATGCTCCGCGATATGCAATAGGTCCACATCGTGTGTATGACGATTTTGTGGAAGAAGATGATCACGACGCGAGCGAAGAAGAACCTAAAGAAAAAGAACACGAAGAACGCGAAACGATTGATCTCAATTTTTCGCCCGATGTAGCCGTTGTCGACGGCGAGAAGTTCTTGTCTACGTCTGAGTTCTCACTGACTGCTGTTGCAACTCCTGGTCATACATCAAATCATTTATGTGTAGCAATGGATGTTGACCGTGCGCTTTTCACGGGTGATCATGTGATGGGATGGTCTACAACTGTGGTGTCCCCGCCCGATGGCGACATGGCGGCCTACATCGATTCAATGCACAAGGTGATTGGTCGTAATGACGCTCTGTTGTGGCCCACCCACGGTGGTCCAGTGACGAGCCCTCAGCCATTTCTTCAGGCATATCTTGGGCATCGATTAGAACGAGAACGCCAGATTGTGCAGCAAATAGCCAATGGAAACACCACAATTCCGGGCATTGTCAAGGTGTTGTACGCCAATGTCGATAAGGGTCTGCATCGGCCTGCACGTCGCAGTGTGTGGTCACACATGCGCAAATTAGTGGACGAAGGAGTGGTGGTGACAACCGACGGAGGTCCTCCACGTTTGCTCGCCACCTACGCACTTTCCTAAGTAGAGCTGCCTTTGTCACGCAAGTGACGGCCAATGTAGGCCACCACTACTTGTTGAGTTTCTTGATCAAAGTAGACGTGAATACGCACTAGGTGCGCTTTCTTTCCACGTTTGATATGAGGTTCGGCGCGCACAAGTTTGCCGCGCCACTCAATGAGGTAGTCCTCTTCGTATTTGCGCCGTGCAGTTTCTGAGATGGCAGGTGCATAATTCAAACCTGCTTCGGTACATGCAATCTTGATGCTTGTACCCGAGATTTCTCCTGCACTCCAGCGTCGCGCTACTCCATTGAGGCGAGAGAGATCATGCAAGATGGCCATAGGGTCGGGCCCTTGTAGTTGCATGCCAGATTCAATTGCTCGTTCATGAAGAACGAGGAATTCAAACTTTGTGCGCGCGAATTCCAACGCTTCGGCCATTGTGGTCACTGCGGCTATTTCAGGGCTTGTGCCTGCGAATGTTTCCAATGACAGGTTTCGTAGAACCAGTTTGTCCACAAGTTCTACGCGCTTCTCTAGCATCTCGCGCTGTTCAGAGATAGTGCGATCGGCAGTTGCCAGAGCACCTTCCAGATCATTAATCATGGCTTCGAGATTTTCAATATGAGCTACCTGGTCTTCGTTACCACGTCTACTTACCGCATCTTCTCCTGAAGAGGTTTCGATGAGGTCATCGTCATCTGCACGCGGTGGTGGTGGTACACGATGTGCAGCGACTGAACGAGCACCCACTTCCATAATTCTGTTCACAAGCGCCATTGCTTCATGGCGTACCGACGCACTGCTTAATTCACTTGTGCGCACAATGTATGGCTCTGTTTTTCCTGCCCAATGCACAATCACGCATCCAGGTCCCACAAGGGGAAGCCCCACCACCTCGGTGTAAGCATTCAATGCATCTGTGCTGGTGATGTGGGCCATATGCACAAGACCGACCAACGGCCCTAATCCCTGAGCAAGTATGGGTGGTTGTGTGGTGTTGAAAGCCTTTACTTCCACAACAACAGGCAAGTTTCTCCGCTCGGCCTCCACGAAGTAGCCGATTTCTTGTCCTTTAAGTTCGCTATCGATGATGTCGACGTGGTCGACGATTTGTCGCTCTGCATCAAATGTGGGCACCGCACGCAACACATTGCGAATAAGTGTGACGATGTGGCTGGGCACAAGTGGTGGCTTATGTGGTGCAACTTTGACAGTGCGCGCACTCGAGACCATGCGTAGATCGAAAGCGAGAATGCCATCAATCAACACAATGGTGATGGTGGTGGTGAGCACATGTGATGCACTGGGCGGTGCATCGGTGATGGTGACGCGAAAAACTGGGTCACCGGTTGCAAGTCGTGTGCGCATGGACAACCCAGGGCGAGAATCCTCGTCACTATCGAAGGGAAATTGCTCTACTTGCCAGTCAGTGACGAGATCAATGAGTGTGACGCGATCGTGTTCGGTGCAATCAACCGTGGAAAACGACACGGCATAGGTGGTGATCATTGCGGTTCACCCACCCCTGTAGAGACGTGATGGGGATTAGCGATAGGGCTGAAGTGCCTCGTGAACCCGAGCAAGAAGCGATGTGACCACAGCTGCATCATTAGGGTCGAGTGTAAGCAAACGATCAAAGGCTGCCGACTCAATATCAATAG
>JBIKSB010000007.1:0-13142 GCA_044348855.1 Ilumatobacteraceae bacterium
ATGGATGAATCCGCACTTGAACAAGTGGTGCTGGATTTCTGGGAAGGCAACTACGACGTACTTGTGTGCACCACCATCATTGAGAGCGGCATTGACATGCCCACCGTGAATACCTTGGTGGTGGAGCGCGCCGATCTTTTGGGCTTGGGTCAACTACATCAACTTCGCGGACGAGTGGGACGTAGTGGACAACGCGCCTATGCATATCTTTTTCATCCACGCGACAAAGTGCTCTCCGAGGATGCTTACGAACGACTACGCACAATTGGTGAAACCACCGAGTTAGGTAGTGGCTTCAAAATCGCAATGCGTGACCTTGAAATTCGAGGCGCTGGAAATCTTTTGGGCGAAGCCCAAAGTGGACACATTGCTGCGGTGGGATACGACTTGTACTGCCAATTGGTGACCGAAGCCGTTGCAGAAATGAAGGGCGAAGTCACCGAAGAAGAAACAGCAGAGATCAAAGTAGATATTGCGGTCAATGCATTTCTTCCCGATGACTATGTGCCCAGTGAAGAACTTCGACTCGAGGCCTATAGGCGACTGGCATCTGTGCGCACTGATACAGAAATCCAGGACATCACCTCTGAGTGGCGTGACCGGTTTGGCCCACTTCCCAGCCCCGCTCAAGCGCTTATAGATGTGGCAACACTTCGTACCCAATGCATTCAACTGGGGATCACAGAGGTGGTCATGCAGCGCACAGACATCAGGGTTTCCCCCGTGACATTGCGCGCAAGCCAGACCAAAGCTCTTCGCCGATTGAGCCCGCAAGCCACATTCAAAGAAAATGGCGGGGTCCTGACTGTGCCGATTCGGCGCGGAGCCGACCCCACCGAGACAATCAGCACACTTCTGCAAGAGTTATTCGACCCCTCTGAGGACTAAGGTCTCCACGTGACAAAAACCTCCTATGCCCGTCGTTTTCTTCCCTTCGTTGCAGTTGCATCTTTGGCACTCACCGCATGTGGATCCAGTAATCCCGTGGCCTCGGCCAGCGAAGCCTTCCGTTTGAACGGAACTGCCTACAGCATCGAAGAATTTGATGCACTCAACGATGCACTTGTCGCCGTGGGTCAATACACCGCACAAAACGGAACCATTAGTCGCACAGATCTCGCTGTGACTTTGTCGGTACTCATTCGCTATCAGGCATACGTGGACTTCATTGCAGCAAATGGTCTTGAAGAAACCGAAGAAGATCGCAAGGCAGTTCTTGCCGAATCGGAATCTGATCCAAACTTTGCTTCCTACCCCGAAGCACTGCGCGAGACATTGTTGAAACTCAATGTGTCGGATCGAGTGATGGAGCGCGTCACCGCACCATCGGCGAGTGATTTAGAAAAGATGTACAACAAGATGCCTGCATCGGCCGGCGTCTTGTGCCTCAGTCATATCTTGGTTGAAACAGAGGCCGAAGCCCGTGAAGTGCTCAAGTCCGTCAATGGCGGCACTCCATTTGCCGAAGTAGCGGCAGCCAAGTCCACCGAACCAGGTGCGGCTGAATCAGGTGGTGCTCTCAAAGACGGTGAAGAAGATTGCAATCCGTTGCCTGGGCTTCAGCAATCCTTTGATGCTGATTTCATGGTGGGCGCCATTGCTGCCAAGCCAGGAGTTCCTACTGGACCCATCAAGACTCAGTTCGGATGGCACATCATCTTGAGCCACGCATTTGATGACGTCAAAGAATCTGCAACACGAGTTCTCGGACAAAACACTGGCGCACTTCTTTTGGCTGGCCACCTTGCATCAGCCGATGTCTCGGTGAATTCAAAGTACGGCGTCTGGAACGGCGCAACGGGACGCATTAGCTAATGCCCAGAATCGTCGTTGTTGGCCTTGGCCCAGGCAACGACGCACTGGTTACTTCAGGAACTCTTGAAGTAATTCGCAACATCGGTGTGCGTTTCCTGCGTACCACACAACATCCCTCTGCACATCTTGTGCAAGGTGCAACCAGTTTTGATCATCTCTATGACAATGCTGATTCATTCGATGAGGTGTATCTCTCTATTGCGCGCACTCTTCTTGAGGCGGCGCACACTCACGGAACAGTGCTTTATGCAGTGCCTGGTTCACCACTCATTCTTGAGCGCACTGTCGCTCACTTGCGTCAACAGTCAGATGTGGACATAGAGATTCATCCCGCGGTCTCATTTCTTGACGACACGTGGCGGGCTCTCAACATTGACCCTGTGGAGCACAGTGTGCGGCTGATTGATGGTCATGAGTTTGCGCGAGCAGCAGCTGGATATACCGGCCCCATGTTGGTGGCACACACTCACGCCAACTGGGTCTTGTCCAATATCAAGCTCACTATCGACGATCCAGATCCCCACACCCCCGTGATTCTCGTGCATCACGTAGGACTAGACGATGAGAAAATCGTCCACACCACATGGTCCAACATGGACAAAGAACTTCACGCAGATCATTTGACTTCGTTGTATGTCCCACAGATACACACACCGGTCGCCGAAGAGATGGTGAAGTTTCATGAACTGGCTCGCACGTTGCGCGACCAATGCCCGTGGGATAAAGAACAAACTCATCACTCATTGGTGCGTTACTTGCTAGAAGAGACTTACGAGGTTGTGGACGCCATTAGTCATCTTGACCCCAACGATGCATCAACTGATTCTGACCTCATCGAAGAACTTGGTGATCTGTTGTATCAAGTGGAATTTCATGCAGCCATTGCCGAGGAACAAGGTCGTTTCACAATGGCCGATGTTGCACGCACGGTGCACGACAAATTGGTCGCACGTCACCCGCACATCTTTTCCAATGTTGAAGTGTCCTCGTCGGCCGATGTGGAGAAAAACTGGGAAGCCATCAAGAGTGCCGAGAAGCCAGAGCGCACCGGAATTTTTGATGGTGTCGTTGCAGCGTCGCCTTCATTGTTGTTGGCTACCAAAGTGCAACAACGTGCAGCCCGCGTGGGATTTGACTGGCCCGACATCAACGGGCCGCTTGAAAAAATTGCAGAAGAAGCAACCGAAGTCGCACACGCATCTACCTCAGGGGACCCAGAGGCCACCATGGTGGAAGTGGGAGATCTACTGTTTGCAGTGGTCAATGTTGCACGTCACCTCGACGTGGACCCCGAAAGCGCCTTACGTGCAGCGGTGGCCAAATTCCGCCATCGCGTGGAATCTGTTGAGGGTTTAGCCACACAACAGGGCAAAAAGATGAAGGAAATGACTCTTTCAGAGCTTGACGAGTTATGGGAAGTGGTTAAGCAGTACCCGACTCACTAGCGTTTACGCCATGAGTGAAATCGTTGAAGTGGTTGGCCGTGAAGTTCTTGATTCACGAGGTAACCCCACCGTAGAAGTGGAAGTTGTTCTCGATAGTGGTGCAACAGGTCGTGCCATTGTTCCCTCGGGTGCATCTACCGGCGAACATGAAGCAGTAGAACTTCGCGATGGTGGTGCGCGTTACCTCGGCAAAGGCGTCACACAAGCAGTTGCCAATGTCAACAGCACTATCGCTCCCGCTGTCATTGGCCTAGATGCCACCGATCAACGCGCACTCGATGCAACCTTGATTGACCTTGATGGCACCGAGAACAAATCACGACTGGGCGCGAATGCGATGTTAGGAACATCTCTCGCAGTGGCACATGCTGCAGCCAACGAACTTGAATTGCCTTTGTATCGCGCCATTGGTGGGCCACACGCACATGTGCTTCCTGTTCCCATGATGAATGTGATTAACGGTGGCGCACACGCCGACAACAACGTTGACCTTCAAGAATTCATGATCATGCCGGTGGGTGCACCCAGCTTCAAAGAAGCATTGCGTTGGGGTGTAGAGACATATCACACCTTGAAAAAAGTGCTGCACGATCGTGGCTTATCCACTGCAGTGGGCGACGAAGGCGGTTTTGCTCCGAACTTGTCCAGCAATGAAGATGCAGTCGCTGTGTTGGTAGAGGCAATTGAAAAAGCGGGCTACGCACCAGGCACAGACATCGCCATTGCACTTGACCCCGCAATGAGTGAGTTGTACCGCAACGGTTCGTACCACCTCGATGGCGAAGGCAAAGTGTTGTCCAAAGGTGAAATGGTGGATTGGTGGACACGTCTTGTCGACCGCTACCCCATTGTCAGCATTGAAGACGGTATGGCCGAAGACGATTGGGACGGCTGGAGTCAACTGACGTCAGCATTAGGTCAGCGCGTGCAACTTGTGGGCGATGACTTGTTCGTCACTAATGCTCAGCGACTTCGCATGGGCATTGATCGCAAAGTTGCCAACAGTGTGTTGGTGAAGGTGAATCAAATTGGAACACTGAGCGAAACTCTTGACACCGTAGAGATGGCAACTCGTCACAGCTACACAAGCGTGATGAGTCACCGCAGTGGCGAGACCGAAGATGCAACAATTGCGGACTTGGCGGTTGCAACAAACTGTGGCCAAATCAAGACAGGTGCACCTGCACGAAGCGACCGCGTGGCGAAATACAACCAGTTGCTTCGCATTGAAGAACTTCTGGGTGACTCTGCTCGCTTCCGTGGTCGCTCCGCCCTTGCGCCACTGAAGTAAACGAACGAATGTTCGTGATGCCACCTTTCGGCATCGCATACACGGCACAATAGAAGCAGTGGCAAAGTCAAAGAAAACCCCTGCACGGCGTATCGCCGACCGCACTCGGGAACTTTCGCGCGCCATTGCACGCCCCACCCCTGAACACTCACGTCTCACTGGCCACAGAGGTGTCCAATGGTTGCTGCGCATTGGTGGCGCCACCGTGGCCCTTGCGGCGATGTTTTCTTTGTTCGTGTTTCCCGTTCGCGATTACGTGGCACAAAGCGAGACCTTGGACCGCAAGGAGAGCGAAATCGAAGCCCTCGCCGATGCGAATGAGCAGTTGCAAAACGAAGTCAATGACCTTGGCACCCCAGAGGGAATTCGAAACGCTGCCCGGAGCCAATTGGGTTATGTGTTGCCTGGCGAAACACGTATTGCGTTAGCTCCTATGCCCGATTTGCCCACCACCTTGCCCAATGCCTGGCCATATACGTTGATTTCCGACATTGTCGCTGTTCGTGCCGAGGTTGTGGCCACTACCAAAAATCCTCTGGCCCCACTTGGGCCCTAGATCCCACCCCACATCTCCCCTTCTCAACTCTTGCCCGTAGTGGGTAATGTCTGAGGACATCGTCATTGTGTCGACAAGGGGGAAATCATGGGTGGAAGCATTTTGGGCAATCGGGTTCTTCGTAAAGAAGATCCAAAGTTCCTTACCGTGGGCGGCAAGTACGTTGATGACCTGTTAGACGAGCCGTTGTTAAGCAACGCTGCCCATGTCACCTATGTGCGCAGTTCTGTTGCACACGGTGTCATTAACTCCATCGATACCTCTGATGCACTCTCGATGCCCGGAGTGGTGGCGATTTTTACGGGCGCCGATCTTGGCCTGCAACCAGTTGCATCGCCTTACAACCCGATGGCCACACGCACCCTGCTTGCCACCGACAAAGTGCGCTACGTAGGCGAACCACTTGCGGTCATTGTGAGCGAAACTCGCGAACAAGGCGAAGACGCAGCCGAAATGGTGATTGTGGACTACGACGTGCTTGATGCACTGATTGACATTGAAGAAGCCATGGCAAGCACCAACTTGTTGTATGAGGCATGCGGAAGCAACGTTGTGTTTGACACCACAGTGTTGGGCATTCCCGAAAACACTGGTGCAGCTTTCTTTGCAGATTGCGAAGTTGTAGTGAGTGGCAAGTTCATGAACCAGCGCGTCGCTCCGTGTCCACTTGAAGTACGCGGTGCAGCTGCTGCATGGGGCAACGATGGACGTCTTGTGCAATGGCTTTCCACACAGCACGCACAAGGTGCGCACGCACCCATAGCGGCAACCAACGGCGTGGACCCAGCCCAAGTGCGTGTCATGACCCCCGACGTAGGTGGTGGCTTTGGTGCAAAAATTGGTGCCTACCCCGAAGAGTTGTTGTTGGGTGTTGTTGCCAAGCGCATTGGTCGACCCGTGCGATGGCGCGAAACACGCAGCGAATCAATGGTTGCGCTGGGACATGGTCGTGCACAATTGCAATACGTCACCATCGGCGGCACTCGCGAAGGTCGTGTCACTCATTACCAACTCCATGCACTCCAGGACTCTGGTGCTTGGGTAGACATGGGCACCATCTTGGCTCCGTTCATGACACGACCCATGGCCTCAGGCGTGTACGACATCCCCAATATTGAATGCCGTACTACATCAGTTGTTACCAACACCACTCCCACTGTTGCCTACCGTGGCGCAGGACGACCCGAGGCAACTGCAGCAATTGAACGTGCGATGGATTTATTCGCAGCAGAAATTGGCAAGGACCCCGCCGAGGTACGTCGCGTGAACTTGATCGCAAAATTCCTCGAACCACACACCACAACTGTGGGTCAAACATATGACGTAGGTGACTACGAGACTGCTCTTGACAAAGCACTTGTTGCAGCCAACTACACAAAGTGGCGCCAAGAGCAAGCCGCGCGTCGTGCAAGTAATGCTCCCAAGCAACTTGGTATTGGCGTGAGCGTCTATGTAGAGATCACTGGCGGTGTCGGCAATGGTGAGTCAGCAAAAGTTGAAGTCCTCGATGACGGCTCAGCACGCGTGTACACCGGTACGTCACCACACGGACAAGGCCATGACACTTCATGGTCGATGTTGGCCAGCGAACAAACAGGTATTCCCATCGACAAGATTGAACTTGTATGGGGTGATACAGATCGCGTGCCCATTGGAACAGGCACCATGGGATCGCGCTCTTTGCAGCAAGGCGGCAATGCCGTGTTTGCCGTTGCAGGCGAATTGGTCAACAAAGCTCGCTCAGTTGCTGCACGACTGTTGGAAGCAAACGAAGAAGACATCGTGCTCGACAAAGACAAAGGTGCCTTCCATGTTGCAGGTACGCCTGCAGTGTCAAAGACATGGGCAGATCTTGCAATTGCCGAAAAGCAATCAGGTGGTCTTGCGCACTCCGATGTCATTGGTGTTACTGGCCCCACTTTCCCCTTCGGTGCACACGTTGCTGTGGTGGAAGTTGATATTGAAACAGGTAAAGCAACTCACATCGCCCACATCGCATGTGATGATGCAGGCACTGTGTTGAACCCACTTCTCTTGGAAGGCCAGATTCACGGTGGTGTAGCCCAAGGCGCCGCTCAAGCACTTTTCGAAGAGGTGCTCTATGACGCTGATGGAAACCCCATCACCTCCAACTTGGCTGACTATGCCTTTATCTCTGCTGCCGAGTTGCCCAGCGTGGTTGTGGTGCACATGGAAACACCTACACCCAACAACTTGATTGGTGCAAAGGGAATTGGCGAATCAGGAACAATCGGTGCGACACCAGCACTTCAATCAGCAGTGATTGATGCAGTGTCACATCTGGGAGTACGCCACATCGATATGCCCACCACTGCTCAACGCGTATGGGCCGCTATTCAAAACGCTCGATAAGAAGAACGACAGAAGGAATCCACGATGAAAGTATCAATTACAGTCAACGGAACAACTCATGAAAGTGAGATTGAACCACGCACCTTGTTGGTGCAATATGTACGTGAAACACTCGGACTCACAGGCACAAACATTGGTTGTGACACGTCGAGCTGTGGCGCATGTTCACTCCATGTAGATGGCGAATCTGTAAAGAGCTGCACCATGTTGGCCGCACAAGCAGACGGCTGCCAGGTCACCACCATTGAAGGCTTGGCCCAAAACGGTGTGATGCACCCCATGCAGCAAGCATTTATGGATAACCACGGTTTGCAGTGTGGTTTCTGCACACCCGGCATGGTGATGGCATCCATCAGCTTGTTGAAAGAAAATCCGAACCCCACCGAGGAAGAAGTACGCATTGGTCTTGAAGGCAACCTGTGCCGATGCACCGGATATCACAACATTGTTCAATCGGTGCTTGCCGCCGCTCAGGCCAAATAAGGAGCCATCATGATTCCCGCACCATTTGATTACAAGCGCGCATCATCTGCCGCAGAAGCCATTGCACTCGTGAGTGAATACGGCGAGGACGCCAAGTTTCTTGCGGGTGGACACAGTTTGTTGCCACTTATGAAATTGCGCCTTGCACAACCTGCAGTGCTCATTGACATTGCACGCATCACCGACTTGTCCTACATCAACGATGCCGGCGCCTACATTGCCATTGGAGCCATGACGCGCCATATGGACGTAGAGAAATCTCCCATCGTGCTTCAACATGCTCCGTTGCTTGCCAATGCTGCAAGCCATGTGGGCGATCCACAAGTGCGACACCGCGGCACCATTGGTGGCTCTATTGCGCACTCTGACTCCGCATCAGATCTTCCCGCCACCGCTTTGGCTTTAGGTGCTACCTACATTGCCCAAGGTCCACACGGCACTCGCGAGATTGCAGCAATCGATTTTCATAAGGGATTTCTTGAATCTGAGTTATCTCCCGATGAAATGTTGACCGAGATTCGCATCCCCAAGATGAACGGTGCAACCTGGGGCTTCCAGAAGTTCAATCGTCGTGCTCAAGATTGGGCAATTGTGGGCGTTGCTGCGTGGAAGCGCGGCACCGAATCGGGCGTTGCACTTGTCAACATGGGATCAGTTCCCATTTTGGCAACAAGCGTGTCTCAGGCAATTGCAAGTGGCGCCAGCATCGCAGAAGCATCACAGCTTGCTGCAGCAGAAGCTGAACCGCAATCTGACTCCAATGCAAGCGCGGAATACCGTGAGCATCTGGCACGAGTTCTTGTGCGACGCGCACTCGAATCGGTGCAGAGCTAAACAGTTTTACGCTTCGAACTGAATGACGGCTCGCGTAGCCACATAGGGGCCGAAGTATTCCGCACGAATGCGATCATGTTCAGGTGCGGTGTCGTATGCCTGCCATGCGGCTACATCTTCAAACACTGCGGCCACACCGAAGTCGTATGTGCCTTCTTTTAACCCGAGATTGGGTCCGCAGTAGTACGACACCAAACCATCGAGTGTTGTTGCGTAACGACGCAATTCGTTAGCAGCCAAGGCTGCATGTCCTGGTGGAGTTGTCTCACTCCAGTTAAAAAGCACTATGTGTTGAAGCATGTAGTGAACTTAGTCGTTCCTACAGCAATCCCGCGTATGCACCACCATCAACATGCAACTGCACCCCAGTCATGAACTTGGCAGCATCACTACACATAAACGCCGCAATCTTGCCAAAGTCTTCTGCATCGCCAATGAACCCCGCAGGAATTGTCCGTGCAACATCATCAAGATGCCCACCATAGAGCTGCGTGATGCGATCAGTTTCATGGGTACCTGGCTGAAGTGTGTTGACGGTGATGCCATCCTTGGCCACTTCGCGTGCCAGAGTCTTGAGAAATCCGGTCACACCTGCGCGTGCAGTGTTCGAGAGAATCAAATTGTCAATCGGTTGTCGCACTGCCACTGAGGTGATCGCCACAATCCTTCCCCACTTGCGTTCTTGCATCGCAGGTACCACCTCGTGGCACATCGCCACGACCGACAACAAATTCTTCTGCAGCGCATCGTTATACGCCGCAAATTCTGTGTGGGCGAAACCGCCTGGCGGTGGGCCGCCACCGTTTGCAATCAGAATGTCTATGGTGCCTAGTTCGGTCACTGCATGTCGCATGAATTCACGAGCACCATCTGCAGTGGATACGTTGCATTGCACACCACGTGCATCATGACCAATGGCATCTAACGCTGTGTGCAACCGTTGCTCGTCGCGCCCACACACCACCACGCGTACACCTTCTGCGGCCAATGCCTTGGCTGTTCCCAGCCCTAACCCTGCAGTTCCTGCCGCAATTGCTGCAGTGCGACCATGTAGACCCAAATCCATAGCGTAATGTTGGGCGCATGTAGGCCCAGTCCAAGTGGGGGCTTGCACCACATGCCCCCTACGCTTCAAGGGTGACATTTGCGCCTGGTACCACCCAAGAGGTTTCCCACGCTTTAGCCCAGCATGGCTATTTGGCTGATGAAGGATTATCCACTGCGGTGTTTCTTTCCCTCTCGCTGGGACGTCCCTTGTTCTTGGAAGGTGAAGCCGGTGTTGGTAAAACCGAACTTGCCAAAACCATTGCTCGCTGGCACAACACCGAACTCATTCGCTTGCAGTGTTACGAAGGTATTGATGTGGCCCAGGCGGTCTACGACTGGGACTATTCGCGCCAACTCCTCCATCTTCGTGCCACCGAGGCCACCGGAGAGGCTGCTCGCACCGATGCCAGTTCTTTGGAAGGCCAGTTATACAACGAACGTTTCTTACTGAAGCGTGCCTTGTTACGTGCAATTGATTTCTCTGGCACAGTGCCTCCCGTTCTTCTCATTGACGAAATTGATCGCGCAGATGATGAATTTGAGGCCTACTTGTTGGAAGTGCTGTCGGATTTTCAGATCACTATTCCCGAGGTGGGCACCTTCACTGCGCCACAACCACCGATTGTGATTCTCACCTCGAACCGCACACGTGATGTGCACGATGCCTTGAAGCGTCGCTGTTTGTATCACTGGGTGGAACATCCTGGTTTTGATCGTGAAGTGGAGATTGTGCGTCTTCGTGTGCCAGACATACAAGAGACACTTGCTCGTCAAGTGGCGGGCGCAGTAGAAGCACTTCGTGGAATCAAGCTCTACAAACCACCCGGTGTCGCCGAAACAATTGATTGGGCCACTGCACTTGGTCGACTTGGTGTCACACAGATTGATGAAACAATCATTGAACAAACGCTGGGAACAGTGTTGAAGTATCGCGAAGACCACAGTCGCGTACGTGATCATGGCATTGCACAAATTGTGCAACAAGCCTTCGATCGCGGATTGCTCCACGGATAAGCGGCATGCAGACTGTCGAGTCAACGCCAGAACACATGGCCGTGGGCTTTGCACGTCTTTTGCGACAACTTGACATCCCTGCCCCTCTCGATGCAGTACTGACTTTTATGCAGTCGCTTGCATTAGTGGGAATAGATGATCGCAATGCGGTGTATTGGGCAGCAAGGTCCACTCTTGTGCATCGCCATGAAAACATTGTGTTGTTCGACAAAGCCTTTGCCGTGTTTTGGGAACACCGCGAGACACCTGACTCTGTTCCCGAGGAATTGACACAGTTAACTCTGGCTCTCGACTCCGACGATGACGGCGCAGCAGAGGGCGAAGCCACTGCATCAGATGAACCCACCATCACCGTGCGTTTTTCTGGCGTAGAAACACTACGCGAGAAAGATTTTGCTGAGTATTCCGACGAGGAAATGAAACTCGCCATGCATTTCATGGAAACTTTGCGTCTTGCGGGAACACCGCGTGCATCACTACGACACACTGCCACCACTCGCCGTGGCACACGACCCGACATGCGCCGCACAGTGCGCGCATCACTTGCGGCCGGCGGTGAACCCATGCGGCGCCATTGGACAACATCGGGCGAGAAACCTCGTCGCATTGTCTTTCTGCTCGACATCAGTGGCTCCATGGAGCCCTATGCGCGTGCGTTGTTGCGTTTTGTCCATGCAGGTGTCGCAGGTCGCCAACGTGTCGAGGCATTTACTCTTGGAACTCGCCTCACACGAGTCACGCGGGAGTTGTCCTCAAAAGACCCCGACAAGGCCTTGCACACAGCTGGTGAGAACGTGCAGGACTGGAGTGGTGGAACTCGTCTTGGTGAAACACTGCGACTCTTTAATGATCAGTGGGGCGTACGCGGTATGGCCCGTGGTGCCATTGTGGTCATCTTGTCGGACGGCTGGGATCGCGGAGACCCGGACGTATTAAGCGAACAGATGCAACGCCTCCAACGTGTGTCGTTTCGTACCATCTGGGTCAACCCGCTGAAGGTGACGCCTGGCTATGCACCACTTGCACGTGGAATGGCGGCTGCTTTGCCCTATGTTGATGACTTCGTCGAGGGACATTCTCTAGACGCTCTCGAACACCTCACTAAGGTCATTAACTATGCGTGATCTCCTCGATGATTTAGACCGCTGGCGCACCGCAGGTAAGCGCGTGGCGTTAGCGCGCGTGGTGAATATTGAAGGCTCGGGCCCACGTGGTGCCGGTGCTGCGATGGCGGTGAGCCAAGACGGTGAAGTTATTGGCTCAGTCAGTGGTGGGTGCGTTGAGGGCGCGGTGGTAAGCGAAGCGCTTGCCATCTTGTCGGGCGAACAACCCAGTCGAGTGGTCACATTTGGCTATTCAGATGACGAAGCGTTTGCCGTGGGTCTGACTTGTGGTGGAATCATTCACTTATTCATCCAGCCATTGGAATGGTGAAATGAGCGCCTACGACATTTTCGCCACTCACGTGCGCGACAACTCACCTGTTGCCCTAGCAACTGTGATTGAGGGACCACATACAGGTGCCGTACTTGTCATTACTCCTGAGGGAAACATTGCGGGTTCTCTTGGTGATGACAATCTCGATCGCGTTGTGGGTCGTGATGCGATGGGCGAACTCGAAGCTGGGCGCACCATCGTGCGCCACTACGGCCCACAAGGCCAGTCCACTCCTGAAGATCTAGAAAACACTGCAACTGTGCGCATCTTCATCGAAAGCTTCTCTCCCCCGCCCTCAATGTGGATTTTTGGTGCTGTTGATTTCACCGCGGCATTGGCACGCGTGGCGAAAGTTTTGGGATATCACGTCACCGTATGTGATGCGCGTGAAATCTTTGCCACACGTCGTCGTTTTCCCATGGCCGATGAAGTGCGCGTGACATGGCCCACTCCCATATTTGAAGAACGTGGTCAACGCCTTGGGCCACGTGATGCAGTGTGCATTCTCACCCATGATCCAAAGTTTGATGTGCCGGCAATTCAAGGTGCACTTGCTACACAGGTGGGCTACATCGGAGTAATGGGTAGCCGAAAGACCCACGCAAAACGCCTTGAACGCCTTGCCGAGGTGGGCATCACATCCTCTGATGATCTATCCCGCATTCACTCCCCCATTGGTCTTGATTTGGGTGGGCGTACACCAGAAGAAACTGCAATTTCTATTGTGGGTGAAATCATTGCTGCCCGTACAGGACGCAATGCACAGTCTTTACGCGCCACCGATGGCGCCATTCACTAAAGCGCTTTACGACACTCGGAAGATTGCAATGCGCGTGGGGTCTGCCCA
>JBIKSB010000185.1:0-3018 GCA_044348855.1 Ilumatobacteraceae bacterium
CCAAGGCGTACGTATTGTGCGAGGCACCGCCACTTTGGTGGATCGTTTTCATGTGCGTGTTGTATTGGCTGATGGAACAGAAGAAGTGATCGAAACCGATGACATTTTGATTTCTACCGGCAGTCGCCCTCGCATCCCAGATTTTGTGCAGCCCGACGGCGATCGCATTTTGACCACGCGTGATTGTTACCCACCAAGAATTTTTCCCGAGAGTGTCACCATTGTGGGCTCTGGTGTGACTGGTGTGGAATTTGCACACATGTTTGAATCCTTCGGGTCCAAAGTCACGCTGGTAGTAAGTCGTCAACAAGTGTTGCCCGGCAAAGACCCTGAAGTGGCAGCTGTTCTCGAAGACACATTTTTGGCTCGCGGCGTGCGTTTGTTTAAAGGTGCGCGCGCGACAAAAATTGAACGCACCGCAGATGGAGTACGCGTGGTGTGTGACGATGGGCGCGTGTCGGAGACCACTCACGCAGTCCTTGCAATTGGATCATTGCCGAACACTGAAGGACTCGGCTTAGAGAACGTTGGTGTCGAGACCGACGGCGGCTACATCGTGATTAACCGCCATTGTCAAAGCAGTATCGACAACATTTATGCAGCAGGTGACGTCAGTGGGAAATTGCCCTTGTCATCGGTGGCTTCCATGCAGGGTCGCAAAGTTGCCGAACAAGTAGTGGGCGGGCCAAAGGGGCCACATCGTCATTTGGATTATGACAAGGCAGCATCTGCAATTTTCACTGAACCAGAGATTGCCGATGTGGGTCTTGCTGAAGCGGAAGCGTTTGCATCGGGTCGAAAGATTCGCGTCACAAAGGTGCCGTTCTCGTCTACTGCAAAAGCATTAATCAACAACGATTCACGAGGATTTGTAAAGATCATCAGCGACCCCGCAACTGGTGAAGTGTTGGGTGGATCAATTGTGGGACGTCATGCGGCAGAGCTGATCAGTGTGATTGCACTCGCAGTGACAGCGAATCTCAAAGTGACCGATATTGAAGAGTCTTTGTTGGTGCATCCGGCGTTAGCCGAAGCACTCTCAGAAGCTGCTGACTAGTTATTCAATAACAACAACAACGTCGCCAGCACCCACGGTGTCACCTGGTGACACATTGATTGCTTTCACAACGCCACTCTTGTCGGCTTCGATTTGGTTTTCCATTTTCATGGCTTCAAGCACAACAACACTTTGTCCTGCTTCAACACTTTGTCCTACCTCAACGAGAACTTTCACAATGGTTCCTTGCATCGGTACGGCGACCTTGCCTGTTCCGGCACCGCCTCCGCCACCAGAACCAGATGCTGCACGTGGTGCTTTCTTCTTTGCAGGCGAACTTGCGGCAACTCCAGCAGATTCTGGAACCCACAACTTCACATCAAATCGACGGCCATTGACTTCAACAGTTGTCTGGCGCTGCACAAGGGGAGTGTCGTCATCTCCGGCGGGAGCACCCACGGGGGCTGTGCCAATGTGGGAAAGATCGAGCACTTCTTCTACCCACTTGGTGGAGTGCGTGACAGCTGCGAAATCTGGATGTTCCAAAATGGCAATGTCGGCAGGAATTGTGGTTGCAATTCCTTCAACAACCATCTCGTTAAGGCAACGAAGTGTGCGTGCAATTGCGGTGGGTCGATCTTTGCCCCACACGATGAGCTTGCCGACCAGGTTGTCGTAGTACTGGCTGATTTCGTCGCCTGATTCGTACCCGCTGTCGAAACGCACGCCGAAACCATCGGGGGCAACAAGTTTTGTGATCGGACCAGGAGAGGGCAAGAACTTTCCGCCCGCAGGATTTTCTGCGTTGATACGAATTTCAATTGCAGCGCCACTTTGACGCGCGCGCACTTCTTCTTGAGTCATCGGCAGTTTTTCGCCGGCGGCCACGCGAATTTGCCATTCCACCAGATCGATTCCTGTGATCACTTCAGTAACAGGGTGTTCCACTTGGAGACGTGTATTCATTTCCAAGAAAAAGAATTCGCCATCTTGATAGATGAATTCCACAGTTCCTGCGTTGTAGTAACCCACTGCTTTGGCAGCTTTCACAGCCGCTGCACCCATGGCCTCTTCTACGCCATCGGGCAAGCCAGGTGCTGGTGCTTCTTCCACCAGCTTTTGGTGGCGACGTTGAGCTGAACAGTCACGAGTAGAGACCCACACAACATTGCCGTGCTTGTCTCCCACTAATTGCACTTCAATGTGGCGAGGCCAGGTGAGGTAGCGCTCGACATAGACCTCATCACGACCAAAGAAATTCTTTGCTTCGCGTTGTGCAGAATCCATCGCCTCTTGAACTTCAGCTTCTGAATGCACAACTTTCATTCCGCGGCCACCGCCACCGTATGCAGCCTTAATGGCAACTGGCCAACCGAATTCCTTACCGAAGTCGATGATCTCTTGTGCGCTTTGTGCAAACTCCGTTGTGCCAGGAACAATTGGCGCTCCACCGCGAAGCGCAGCTTTGCGGCTCGACACCTTGTCACCCATTTCGTCAATGGCGTCAGGTGGTGGTCCAATGAATTGGACACCCATGGCAGTGATGGCACGAGCGAATTCTGCGTTCTCACTGAAGAAGCCGTAGCCGGGGTGCACAGCGTCGGCGCCACTGTCCTTGATGGCCTTCAAGATGGCTTCGGTATTGATGTAGCTCTCGGCTGCGGTTTGTCCGCCAAGGGCATAGGCCTCGTCTGCAAGGCGCACATGAAGTGCGTTGCGGTCAAGTTCGGAATAGACCGCAACAGTGGCGATCCCCATCTCACGGGCGGCACGGATAACGCGGACGGCAATTTCGCCGCGGTTGGCAATCAGGATTTTCTTCAGCACAGGTGACAATATTGCCTTGATGAGAGACCAAAAAGCGAACCAATCAGAAAACTGGCATATTCGCCGTATTTCAGAGACCGGCAGTACGAACACTGATTTGCTCGCCGAGGGGTCCCAAGGGGCGCCTGATCGCAGCGTTTTGCGGGCTGATTACCAGTCTGCAGGCCGTGGGCGCCTTGATAGGTCGTGGGAAG
>JBIKSB010000008.1:0-13110 GCA_044348855.1 Ilumatobacteraceae bacterium
CACCGGACACACTGCTGTTTGCCACAACACTGCTTGTGAACCGTAGTCGCGCATTGTGGTTTCATTATCTGCCACGTGATACAGGTACACCTCGCGAGGTTTGCCATCGGCAATGCCACGCACCCAGGTGCCTGCACATGTTTTGCCATGCATAAGGTGGCCGAGTTTTGCGGGGTTTGGAAGCACTGCAGCCAACACGTCGCGTGGTGCAACAGAAGCATCTCCCACGCGAATCTTGTCGGTGGAGTCAAGACCAAGATAGGCAAATGTCTTTAACCAGTCAATAAATTCAGCACCCAAGCCGTACTTGAATGTGACACGACTGCAATCCACGGCACGTGGAATCAGAATGACTTCTTCGTGTTCTACGTTGACGCATTCCACGGGGCCAATGCCGGCAGGGAAGTGAAAGATTTCTGGCTCACTAAAACAGTCTGTTGTGAAGAGGCCGCGATCTTTCTCCCAGATAATCGGGGGATTCAAACATTCTTCAATGGTGGTCCAAATAGAAAATGTAGGTGCAAAATCAAAACCATCAATAGATAAATTCGATCCGTCGCGTACACCTACCTCGTGCACCTCATCAAAAATGTGATCTGCTGCATAACGCGCGAAGATGTCGCTGAGTCCTGGTTCGACGCCCATTCCTACGAGTGCAAGAATGCCGCGTTCTTTCCATTTGTCATGGTCGGCAAGTTGTTCTTCACCCAATGGGATTCCTACTTGATTGAAGGGATCGGTGGGGTGTGGCTTGCTCAAGTTCATTGCCATGTCTACGTAGTTGCACTTGGCGTTGTAACAGGCTTCAAAGATTGTCTCGTTAAAGCGTGGGTCACACGCATTCACCACAACATCGGCTTTTGTTTTTTCAATGAGAGCGACAAGCTGATGGACATTTCCTGCATCCACTTGCTCTGCAATGAACTTTCCAGGGTCATCGAGTTCCGAGATTGCCTGTAAGGCACGTTCTCTGGAAATATCAGCCAACACAAAGGAGTCAAAAAAACTCCTCGTTTCGGCAATAGAGGCCATTGAGGCCCCAACTCCACCAGCTCCTACGACGAGGATATTCATTGTTCTCACTGCTCCGGACATCACACTGTGCGACGTCATATTGGTTAGGTTCTAGAACATCCTAGCGTCTATTCATGCACGGCGTTGTCGCGAATGTACTCATCCAATTGATGAATAAATTCCATTTGTGTACCCGATTCAGGCCCGGCCATGGGTCGATGAGCGCGTACATGGTGAATTGCTTCATGCATGTCCATTCCTAACGTCATCAAAACTGCAGTAGCAGTGGTCCCTGCGCGTCCAATACCTGCAGCACAATGCACCAATATGTTCCCTGTATTGCACACGTAATCACTTAATTCTTGAATGAAACCCAATGCCTGTTCTAAGCGTGGATAGGAAAGATCGGGGATGGGAAACCACAGCCCCGCCGCACCTGCAGACTGTTGATGCCAGTGCACGTAGGAGTCATATCGACCGGTCAGTTCATGTTCTTCCACCAGACAGACCACCCGACCAATGGAATGCTGCGCACGCACTTGTTCAACTTGGGGCGCAACAAAGTGCTTTCCGCATAACCACATGCGCCCCACGGCGGCTTCTAGGGGTATTTCATGAATCCCGCCATGGGTATTGAAGGTGTGGGCCATGCAACAAACGGTAGTCGTCCCTTGGCGTGAGAAGATAAGCCCATGACTTTGCCAGTTGTCGGGGAACTTCGTCCATGGACCGATCCCAATGTTGTCTCCATGAATCGCCTTGCAATGCGCGCACCCCTTGTGGCGTTTCGTGATAGCGAAAGTGCGCGTGTAGGAATTCGTGAGAAGAGTCCATGGTTTCGTTCGTTGAATGGCTCATGGCGTATTCGTCGATTTGCAGATGTGGACCAAGTGCCTGCATCGGCACTCACTAGCGACACCACAAAGTGGTCCACGATTTCCATTCCTGGTAACTGGACACTTGCGGGATTGGGTGATCTGCCTCATTACACAAACGTGCAGATGCCATGGAAAGGTCGACCACCACAATTGCCTGCCGAAGTTGCCACTGCAGTACATCGACGTTCTTTTACAGTGACCCAACCATGGATGCGTCGGCGCACCATCTTGCATGTAGGGGGCGCCGAAAGTGTGCACATGGTGTATGTGAATGGCACTTTTGTGGGATACGGATCAGATAGTCGCTTGCCTAGTGAATATGACATCTCTGCAGTTGTGACACAAGGTGTGAATGAACTCGCCATTGTGGTGTGTCGTTATTCCGCACACAGTCATCTTGAAGATCAAGATCAATGGTGGATGGCAGGGTTGCATCGCGAAGTGTTTCTGCGCTCACAAGCAGTCATTGGCATTAATGATGTGCGAGTTGATGCCGGTCTTGATGCGAAGGGGCAGGGCACGTTAGCTATTGATGTTGCACTTGGTGTTCCTACTGCTTCACAATTGCAGCGCGGATGGATGGTGAAAGCACATCTGGAAACAATGTCGGGTCGTCGCGTAGGGCCAGATCGTTCATCGGAAGTTGCCTGGTTCGATACGCCGTATGTCTTTGCGGGTCATGTGGCACATATTCGCAAGTGGACCATTCCCGATGTTGTGCAATGGTCAGCAGAGAACCCTCATCGATATCGCGTGATGATCGAGTTGATTAATCCCGAAGGCGTGACTACTGAATGCATCAGCGTGGTAACGGGTTTTCGTTCCGTGGAGATTCGCGGCAATCAGTTATTGGTAAATGGCAAGCGCGTGATGATTCGAGGTGTGAACCGACACGATCATCATCCCGAACGCGGTAAAGCCGTGACCATAGAGGACATGCGTGCCGATGTTGTGGCGATGAAACAGCACAACATCAATGCGGTGCGTTGTGCGCATTACCCCAATGATCCACGTTTTCTTGATCTGTGTGACGAATACGGCCTGTATGTGATTGATGAAGCCAATGCTGAGAGTCATGCGTGGAACACAAGCTTGTGTCACGATGCGCAATACCGCCAGACATGGATGGCGCGTATCACTCGTATGGTGGAACGCGACCGGAATCATCCGAGCATCATCATGTGGTCGCTGGGAAATGAAGCGGGTTATGGGGCAATTCATGATGCTGCTGCCCAATGGATTCGTAGTGCAGATTCTTCGCGACCACTTCATTATGAAGGAGCCATCTTTCATGCGGGATGGGAGAGTGGTGGTGTAGTGGCTAGCGATGTGGTGTGTCCGATGTATGCACCAATTGATGCGATTGTGGCCTACGGACGCAACTCTGCAGGCAAGCGGCCGTTGATTATGTGTGAGTACAGCCATGCCATGGGTAACTCCAATGGATCTCTTGCCGATTATTGGGATGCATTTGAGTCCACCCCCGGTCTGCAAGGTGGATTCATCTGGGAATGGAAAGATCACGGAATTACACAACGCACCGCCGAGGGCAAGACACGTTTTGCATTCGGTGGACAATTTGGTGATACCCCCAACGACGGAAACTTTGTTGCTGATGGCCTATTGCATGCCGATATGACGCCACATCCTGCAATGCGTGAAGTGGCATGGGTGCATCGTCCTGTGCGCGTCACACTGGTGCGCCGAAACGGTGCAGAACAATTGAAAATTGACAACAGACAATGGTTTTCCTCACTCGACGGATTGCGAGCCCGTTGGCAATTCATTGTGAATGGCAAAGTGGAAAAAACTGGAGTTTTCACCGTGCCGGAAGTGGCTCCTGATAGTTCTGTGCACATTGCTGTGCCTGTGCGCGTTGCTGCATCAGCACAAGAGGCTTTTCTGAATATCGAATGGTCGCTCACTCGTGCAACGTCTTGGGCCGACAAGGGCCATGTGGTCGCATGGGATCAAGTTGTGTTGCGTGCATCCAAAAAAGTTGGCGTATTGCCGAAGAAGACTCGTCGTGCACCAGTGGTTGCTGTGAACCCACGGGTCACATTGTGGAGAGCAGCGACTGACAACGATGGCTTCAAGATGATGCCGCATCTCTGGCCACAATTCGGGCGTTCATTAGAGCGGTGGCTTGCATCAGGTATCGCCACTTCCGATAGCGATGTTGTGCAGAGCGAGACACGAATTCAACAACTCACTGGTGGTGCAACGCGTTATGAGCATCACGTAGTTCTCACCCAGGATCTTGCCGATGCACCACGCATTGGTGCAACCTGGGAAATCCCTGCACGCTTTAGTTCGCTGCGTTGGTACGGACGTGGTCCTCATGAGAACTATCCCGATCGCAAGAGCTCGGCAATGGTGGGAGTGTATGAAGGACAACCCGATGAGTTGCCCTATTTGGTGCCACAAGAGTTTGGTCTGCGTACCGAATGTCGATGGTTGGAATGCCGCGATGAGAACACGGGCGAAGTCATTCGCATTGAAGCAGATGGATGTGTGTTGCACATGTCGGCTGTGCGCTACACGCCCGAGGCCTTGTTTGATGCGCGAGATCGCACTGAACTGCGGCGACACAACAAGTTAGTTATCCATGTCGATATCGCACATCGCGGCTTAGGCACAGCAAGTTGTGGACCCGATACACGCAGTGAATACACCATTGGTGCCGGCACATATCGATTTGCCTACGTGGTGTCTAGTTAGAGGTGAGTAGCTGCACCCGAAGGGCGTACGCGCCAGCCGGGAAGTGAAGATTCAGGTGTGCATAGCGCCACTATGCAACCACCAAAGCCACCACCTGTCATGCGTGCACCAAAAACACCCGGTGTGTGCATGGCGGCATCTACTGCTGCATCCATCTGTGGTGTAGATGTTGCATAGTCGCGCGACAAGCTCTGATGGCTTCCTACCATCAGGCGACCTGCAGCGGTGTAGTTGCCGCGCACAAGTGCATCGGTGAAGTGGCGTACACGATCATTTTCCGACACCACATGTCGGGCCCGTGCACGAATGATGTCGTCTGCAATGGTGTCCACTTGGCTTAGGTCGGCTTCTCGTAGCGGCCCAATCAGTGATTCTGCAGATGCACACTCAGCCACTCGTGTGGCATATTCAGATCCCTCGAGAGTGCGATGTGCGATGAATTGCACCACTATGTCCACCTCGTGGGGGATCGGAATATGTGTGATCTCTAAAGTGTGGCAATCAATAAGAGTGCCGTGATTATCGCGTGCAGAGGCAATACATAGTTGATCCATAATGCCGGTGGGAACACCGGTTGCGAGTTGCTCGGCACGTTGTGTCATTAATGCAAGTTCGCGTGGTGAAAGAGTGGACCCCAACGCAAGTGCACAGGAGATCTCCAGGGCTGCACTTGAAGATAATCCTGCACCGACGGGAATAGTGGTCTCAATGGTGCCGTGCACAGGTTGAGGCGCGTGTATAAGTGATGCAACTGCGGCCACATAGCGACCCCATCGAGGGTGCATCTGGCTGTCAAATGTGGAGCCGAGAGGGAACTCCACAACATCTGGGTCATCGTGTGAAGTGAGGTGAACTGAATCGCCAATGTGTTCGTAGGCAATTGTGGTGTAGCGATCGATTGCCATGGGGAACACCAAGCCACCTGTGTAATCGGTGTGGTCACCAATGAGATTCACCCGACCTGGTGCGCGTACATGCATCATGTCAATGCAATGCGAAGACGTTGAGCAACATCGGCGGGGTCTACAGGGTTGAAGAATTCCTCACTTGCAACTTCAACTGCAGCAATGTAGCGAGGAACACCGGTGGACCGCCATGGAGAGACAATCTCGATGTTGAACCACGCCTGTGGCCAATGTGCAGAGGTGCGTGGCGCTTGATTGAGCCACATCATGTAGGGCGCAGGTGAGTCAAACAAGGTATCGAATGCTCCCAAGACACTTGCAAGAACTTCTGCAAGTTCACCTCGTTGGGTCTGTGTCATTGAGGGAAGATCTGGAATCTGTTCAAGAGGGGCAATGCGTAACGACACGGGATGCACCGACGCAAATTCAGTCCACACTTTCCAACCCTTGTGCACCAGAACTTCGCGATCACCAGAGGTGACCTCAGGAGACCAGTGTGCATCGAGTTGACGTTGTTGACGATGCGGCACATGATCAAAGGCGTATATCTGGCCATGTGGGTGCGAAATAGTGGCGCCAATTTCTGCACCGCGATTTTCAAACACAATCACGTACTCACCATCGGGCAATGCCCGCAATGCAGTGGTGCGCTCGGTCCACAGGTCAATCACGCGAGCAATACCGTGTGCACCAATGGATGCAAATGTTGCATCGTGGTCAGGTGTGTAAAGCACTACTTCGCAATAGCCAGGCTGAAGAGCAGGCCAACGATTTGGGAATGCGCGCACCTCATAGGGCTCAGGTGCTTCGAGGCCGCCGACGCAAAATGGGCAATTGGAACTGGGCAGATTAGGGCGATGTTGGCGATCGGCAACAATGTGCACCACGGTGTCGAGATGGGGATCGCGTCGTATCTCTCGTGTCATGTAGAAACCTGTGTGATGTGAAGAATCATGGTGGACTCAGGCAACAGAGGCGGAAGTACGAGACCAATGTGGGCAAGTTGTGCACCTGTTGCTTGCACACCATTATTCACCCAATCGGGCAGGTCGCGGTGCAGAGCCCAACGAGGTGTCCCTAAGTCGATGCGTTGCACGGAATAGAGCGCATCGGCCGAGAGGTCTGTGAGAAGCAAGGGAGCTGTGCGGTGAGTGGGGCTGTTGTGAAGGCGCGTCACCGACACCAATGCCTCGCCCGCATCGGAGGCCACCACGCTATGTATATGCATGGATGCATCCGGGTGGTCGTGGCGTATGTAGTTGCCCGAATGCAGCAGATCACGGAACTGTTTATAGATACCAATGACGTGTGCGAGTTTCTCTCGCTCGCGCTCATTCAGCGACAAGAGATTCCATTCCACACCCAACCAGCCAAACATTGCAGTGGCTCCTCGGAACGACAACGCATGCTTGCGCCCTGTGGTGTGACAGGTAGGCGAACCAATGTGGCTTCCCAGCATCTCAAGTGGAATGAGTTTGGTGATTCCTTTTTGTATCTCTAAACGATCAAGAGCATCAATGGAGTCACTTGTCCAGAATCTGTCTACATAGGTAGCAATTCCCATATCAATACGCCCGCCACCAGAGGCACATGATTCGAATTGCACCTGTGGGTGTGCTGTGGTGAGTGCATCAAAAAGTGCGTAGGCGCCGAGCGTTTGGCTGTGTGATGCACCACCGACAAGTGGCCGGTTGTGGTCCCACTTCACATATGAAATCTCGTAAGTGGACAACAGTGCATCGATAGATGCAAAGAGGTATTCCCGCACATCGTCGCGAGAGAGATCAAGAACTAACTGATTCCTTCCCAAGATGGGTTCGGTCTGCGTGCCGTCGAGAGCCCATTCGGGATGTGCGCGAAACAAGTCGCTATCTGGGTTCACCATTTCTGGTTCAAACCACAGACCAAACTCCATCCCCAATGTGCGCACGTGGCTAATCAAAGGTGTGAGTCCTTGTGGCCACACTGTGGTGTCTACCCACCAATCACCAAGACCAGCAGTGTCATCGCGTCGTCCATGAAACCATCCGTCATCTAGAACGAATCGTTCAATGCCGACCGACGCTGCGACATCTGCAAGTTGACACAAAGTGTCGAAATCATGGTTGAAGTAGACCGCTTCCCATGTGTTGGCGATGACAGGACGTGACGTGTGATGCGAGGGAAAACTACGCAGGTAGTTATGGAACTTGTGTGAGACACCGTTGATGCCCTGTGGTGAATGTGCGACCACCACAGTGGGTGCCACATAGTGCGCATCTGGTGCGAGGACTACTTCTTGTGGAAGCAGTAACTCTCCCATTTGCACAACTCTCATCGCATCGGTGACTGCATCACAGACGCATTCAAAGTTTCCACTCCACGCAAGATGTACGCCCCACACGTCACCGTGTTGTTCCCCAAAATTAGGTGTACCGGCAAACACCACACCTAGTTGTTCATGTGATGTGCGGCCCGTTCTATTTTCTAGCGCAATGCGCGAGCGGCCCCATCGTTGACGTTCTTCCACTGCTTCCATTGCGTGGCGCCCACCTAATGTAAGAATCTCGCCGCACGATGCACCCACGGGAACAGTGATGCGCAGTGCATCGAGTGAGATGTGTGTGGTACCTGCATTATGCACAGTGGCAGAAATGGTGAGTGGTCCAGTTTCTTCGAGACACAGAGTCATGTCGACATCAATACTGAGTACCGGATCCACTAATTGCAATGTGAGTTCATTGTCCGATGTAGTTGCATTGTGCAAACTGAATGACGTCGGCAAAGTAGGACCAGATTCTTGACGTATCTGAATGCCTGGTCGTCCCATCCAGCCTTTCGATGGTTCGGCGATCAGCCATGGATACATCTCGACATCGAGTCCGCCACCAAGAACTCCACGTTGTAATAAGTAGGTATCAATGTGCGTGCTTTCAAGACGCGTACCGATATAGGCGAGATAGGGAACACCCGAATGCGTCGCAACAATGACAGAGGTGGTGTGATTGTTGAGGTGTGCAAGTACCACAGGCGGGACAATCGTCATGGTCTTAGTTTGTCAGTTACGCAGGTCACATCCATTCTTGGTGTGACATATCGAGGACATTTGTGCCCTGTTATTGAGGAATACCCATGAAACACTGGCGGTTCACTCTGTAGACGTTCTCGAACGTTCTACCCCCCAAGGAGAAAACCATGAAAAAGAAAATTGCAGCAATGGCTGCAGCATCGTTGATGCTGTTGGCCGCATGTGGTTCAGATGAGAGCACATCTGACACCAGCACAACCGTAGAAGCACCCGCAGAGGCAGGAACCATCGCAGAAGTGGCATCAGCAAATGATGACTTCTCCACGTTGGTTGCAGCATTGGATGCAGCCAATCTCGTCGAGACATTGTCTGGTGCGGGCCCATTCACCGTATTCGCGCCTACCAATGCAGCGTTTGATGCATTGCCAGAAGGCCTCGTAGAGAAGCTTCTGTTGCCAGAAAACAAAGAAGTACTTGTTGCAATCTTGACCTACCACGTAGTGGCAGGAAAAGTCATGGCAGCAGATGTGAAGGCTGGCGACGTTGCATCAGTACAAGGTGAGAACATCACCATTGATACTGCAAGTGGTGTCAAAGTGAACACTGCAAACGTCACCACAACTGATGTGGCCGCATCAAACGGCGTGATTCACGTGATTGATGCAGTGATTGTTCCACCATCAATTGATGTTGCAGCGTTCCTCGCATCGTAAACATGTCGTAAGTTTGTGGCATTGTGCATCGTGTAATTGCGAATGCACAATGCCACATGCATGTGTGGTGTGACACATCAGTGGTGATGTGCCCCAAGTTTCGGGAATAGTTGTGCGACACTCTTGGTTCGATTTCAAGGCACATAAATGTGTGTTGAACCCCCCAAGGAGAAAATCATGAAGAAGAAGATTGCAGTCATTGCTGCAGCATCGTTGATGTTGTTAGCCGCATGTGGATCAGATGACAGCACAACCGAAGGTGCTACCGACACAACAGTTGCAAGCGCACCCACCGAAGATGTCGTCTACACACCAAAGGATGCAGCAGACGCTGGAACCATTTTTGTTGAGGTTGCTTCTTCACATGAGCAGTTCGGCACACTGTTTGCCGCTGTAGCAGTTGCAGGCCTTGGTGAGACCTTGGCAAGCGAAGGACCATTCACATTGTTCGCACCTACCAAAGCCGCATTTGATGCATTGCCACAAGGCTTGCTCACAAAGCTTTTGCTTCCTGCTAACAAAGCAGTTCTTGCAGAGATCTTGTCCTACCACGTATTGGCCGGAAAGATCACCGCAGCAGACGTAAAGGCTGGCGAAGTTGCAACAGTGCAAGGTGAGAACGTCACCATCGACACCACCGATGGTGTGAAGATCAACACTGCAACTGTGACAGGAACAGATTTTCCTGCAACAAACGGCGTCATTCACATGATCAACGAAGTGCTCGTACCACCATCAATTGATGTTGCAGCATTCCTCGCGTCGTAAAAACCTTTTAACGTAACGTGTTGGCGGCGGCCCACGTAGCATGCGTTCCACTACAGATACGTTCTGGCAGTTGAATGCGAGCTACTGGGCCGTCGTTGACGTTTTGGGCATCAAAAATCAAGCATTCGCTTGAATCGTTGATGACATCCATGGTGAAGGTGAGGAGATAACCGTCGTCTTCGCTACGCGGCGAGGGACGCGGTGCAAACACTGTCTCGGACGCATAGACACCATCTGGGAGTCGATAGTTCTCCTCGGTACCAGTCACCACATTGTGTTTAATGATGCCCTCAAAGCCAAACCACCCAACAGCAGGGATTGTGCTGTAGACCCATTCGTATTTCTTGCCCGCAGTAAGGGCATTGATCATTCCGAATTCGGTAATGGTGTCAGACAGAGGTCCCTCTTTTACTGTGCCGGTCTTCATGTTGAGACGCCAGCGATATGGTCGCGACTGCAATGCAAACAAATCCAAAAAGCGGAACATGCGTTGTTCCAATGTGGCATCGGGTGCCACGCCAGGCGAAGGATCAAATTGGAAGTAGCCGTCTACGACAATTTCGTCGCCTTCTTCATAGGCGT
Source organism: Ilumatobacteraceae bacterium (assembly GCA_044348855.1). GTDB lineage: Bacteria > Actinomycetota > Acidimicrobiia > Acidimicrobiales > Ilumatobacteraceae > UBA2093. The sequence continues at coordinate 10,589 of JBIKSB010000008.1, forward strand.
TAATCCAATGCAGCACGTACGTTGCGTCACATTCGAACCACTTGATGTCTTTTTCTGTTCCGTATCGAGGAATCACACCTAATCGTGTCGGCATGTCGCGATGGAATTGTGTGGCATAGATGCCACGGTCAATAAGGTCTTCTTTCCAGAACAACGGACAATCATTCAAGATGGAATAGTTCTCGGTAAATGTCATGTCGTGGGGGAGACGTGGACCGGGCAATGGCACTGGTGTGTAATGCACTAAGTCGCCTGTGGGTGATACGACTCCGTAATGCATATAGGGATAGGTGGTTTGGTAGTTGAAGAACATCAACTCACCAGTTGCTTCGTCCACTTTGGTATGAGCCGATACACCAGCGTCGGGAAACTTCCCGTTCCATGCTTCTCGACCGTTGTCATCAAGTGAAATGGGATCTAACCGATAGAGATCACCGCATTGATAAAAACTGGTGAGTGCAACCCCGTTGTGCACGACTACGTCCGTACTGGATGCATCTTTCATGCGGGTGCGTGCACCCCAGCCATCTTGTCGTGGTGCAACCAAGGGAGATTCTGCAAGCCCCGACCACAATGGGCCGCCTGCATCAAGTTCGGCAAGCAATCCTTCTGTGCGAATAAAACGGTTGCGGTATTCAGCTGACCCATTAGAAAAATAAATGGAGTGGATCATGCCATCACCATCGAAGGGGTGATAACGCTCGGCTGCGGGAACCAGGGGATTCTCTGTATTGCGCAAATACACACCGTGGAGATCATCGGGAATTGTTCCCTCTACGACCATATTGGTAGCGGTCCATTCACGTGTCTGGGGTTTCCAAGCACCAGTGCGATACGGGTGAGTGTCGTTGACGGGTAACAGTGATTCCCACTCGTGATGCAAACTGATGGTCATAACGCGCCCCCTTGTTGTGTCCAGAGACAAACTCTATAACTGTTCGGTAATGCGCAATTCCATCCAGCGAGAAAACTGTTGTCCTGGTTGCATTATTAGGGGCTTTGTATTGATGCCATTAGGTGGTCCGGACTGGGGCTCAATACATACATCACCACCTGGTGCGTCATAGCGCACCCAATAGGGGCAGTCGCTTGCAATCTCCACCACACAGTTACCTATATATATGGAAGGCCATGCATTGGGTTCAAAGAAACAGTCATCAACAGGTGGCGCCGCAGGATCCACGCGCTCGAGTGTGGTGATGCCATCACTATCGCGACGCAACATGGAGTGAAAACTTGTTTCCACTTGATGGGGTTGTGCAAACCATGGGTGCCAGCCCACTTGCACAGGCATTAACTCATGTGCGGTGATTGCAAGTTCACAACGCACAGAATTCTCGGCGATAGCGATGCGATGAGTCACTGTTGCGGCAAAGGGCCAATCAGGCCCGGTATCGGTGGAGAGCAGAATGGATGTTGTGTCGTGTGCGTCAACATTCCATGAGCAATCAAACACGGTGCCATGAATGGAATGTGGTGCAGCATTTGCACGCAGAGAGAACATCTGATTATCGAAATGAAGTTGGGCGTCACGCACGCGCCCTGCGTACGGAACCATCGGGTACATACCCCAATCAAGATCCGATGCCGCATGAGTGACAAGCAGTGGGGTAGTGCCACAACTGAGTGAGGCAATACGGCCACCACGGTGTGTATCAACAACAACTTCAATGTTGCCAGCAGAAATGTTTCTAGTGGCCATACATGGCATCCTAAATCACCCACATGGTGCAGTAGCGTGGAGAGCCGTGCGTGGACTAGGAACTTTGATCAATACCGGCACCGTGTTGGTGGGCGGAGGAGTGGGCTACTTCATTGGCCACCGCATACCCGACACCATGCGGGTGTTGGTGATGCAAGTGGTAGGCCTTGCCACCATGATCATGGGCATTCAAAGCGCTATGGATACACACAACTTGGTGTTTCCTCTCGTCGGCACAGTCATTGGCGCCATCATCGGAGAACTACTCAAGATTGAAGAGCGACTTGAATCTGTCGGTGAATGGTTGAAGAAAAAGTTCACCCGTGATTCTTCGGATGAAAGCACTTTCGTCAAAGGCTTTGTCACCGCGACGTTGTTGTTCTGTATTGGGCCTCTCACCATTTTGGGTGCAATTGAAGATGCAAGTGGAAAGACTCCACAGCTCTACATCATCAAAGGAACATTGGATGGATTTCTTTCCATTGTGTTTGTGGCCGCCTACGGAATTGGCGCAATCTTCAGTGCGGCGAGCGTATTTGTGGTGCAAGGGCTGCTCACCTTGGGGGGAACAGGCATTGACGCAATCCTCGATGACCGCATGAGAATTGAGCTCTTTGCCACAGGAGGTTTCCTGGTTCTGGCCATCGGGTTAAATCTGTTGGACATAAAGCGCATAAAACTGGGCTCGTTGCTTCCTGCTCTTGTCGTTACCCCGTTTTTGGTCGCCCTTTTCGCCGTATGACCTAGACTTAAGGTATGGGTGTACCTGGTCTGTTTCGTTCCCTCGCCGCGGGTTTTCTCGCACTGGGAACGGTTGTCG
>JBIKSB010000145.1:0-3637 GCA_044348855.1 Ilumatobacteraceae bacterium
ACCTGCATCTGTACTTCTGCAATTACGCGCGACATGGACCCATGGTGGAGGCACCTGGGCATTGCCTGGCGGAGCCCTGGATTCGCATGAAGATTCGGTATCGGCTGCTGCGCGCGAGGCATACGAGGAAACTGGAATTGATCCACAATTGCTTCACTTCAAAGCCATCTTTTCCGATGACCATGGCAATTGGCGATATGACACGGTCATTGCTCACACCAATGTCGAACTTGGCGAATTCGATGCGAACGCAGAATCAGAAGATTTGCGTTGGGTGCCGATTGATGAAGTCGCACACTTTGATCTTCATCCAGGATTACGCGCCACATGGCCTGAACTCATCGTGCATGTGAAATCCACACTTACCTCCTAGACGTTCTTTCGTCGACACCTTTTAGGGAACTATGACAGCTACAACAATCCAACCCGACATGACGCGCACGGACTGGGTGCTTCTCACCATTCCGGGAATAATTTGGGGTGCCAGCTTCTTCCTCATTGCAGAGGGACTCGAAGTGTTTCCGCCCGAACTCATTACGCCCATGCGTATCTTCTTTGGGTTTCTTGCACTTATTTGTTTTCCTGCGTCCCGAGTATCGGTTCCTCGCGAAGCATTCCCGCGCATTGCCCTACTTGGCACAATGTGGATGGCAATTCCATTAACCATGTTCCCATTTGCCGAACTACATGTCAGCAGCAGTGTGACAGGAATGCTCAATGGTGCCACACCATTTTTCGTCGCTGGCGTGGCATCCATCATCGCCAAGAAACTGCCCACAAAAAAACAAATGTGGGGACTCGCAATCGGATTTAGTGGGGTGATCTTGATTGCAGTACCGACCGCACGTGAAGGATCAAATAGTGCCGGCGGAGTTGCAATGATTTTTATTGCCCTGGCCTGCTACGGCGTGGCTCTCAACATCAGTGTGGGTCTTCAACGACAATATGGAGCACTCCCCGTGATTGTGCGTGCACAAGCAGTCGCATTTGTATTGACGGCACCATTTGGAATCGCATCACTACCCGATGCCTCGTTTTCATGGTCGGCGTTTAGCGCCATGATTGTCCTAGGAATCGGTGGTACCGGCATCGCGTACTTTATGGCTGTCACTTTGGCAGGCAAGGTAGGCAGCACGCGTACCTCGGTCACCACTTACATAATGCCTGTGGTGGCATTGTTTCTTGGTGTTGTTTTGCGTAATGAACCTGTAGCGCTTCTTGCACTTGTGGGTTGTGCTCTGGCCCTCGGTGGGGCCTATGCGACTAATCGCACCTAAGAATTAGTGCTGTACGCGTTGTAGTGCATTCCAGACATTGATGGATGTACACGGCATATCTATGTGGGTGACACCTAGATGGCTCAGTGCATCCACAACAGCGTTATGCACTGCCGGCGTTGCACCAATAGTGCCTGCCTCTCCGATTCCCTTTGCGCCAAGAGGATTACGTGGCGTGGGGGTTTCCATGGGAACACGTTCGAAGCTTGGCAACTCTGCTGCAGAGATAAACCCGTAATCAGCCAAATTCGACGTGATGGGGTTGCCATCGGGGTCATACCAGACTGCCTCTAGCAATGCTTGAGCAACACCTTGGGCGATACCACCGTGCACTTGGCCATCCACAATCAACGGATTGATAATGGTGCCCGCATCATCACAAGCAATATGGCGCAATACACCTACTGCTCCTGTTTCGGTGTCTACTTCCACCACACATACATGAGTACCGAAGGGAAATGTTGCGCCCTCTGGTACGTAGTCCACTTCGGCATCAAGTGAAATGTCTGCACCTGTCAGTAACTCTGTCCATGTGCGTGCTGGTGCAGGAGAACCTGCCACATGGAATGCACCGCGCACAGTGTCAATCACCACGTCTTCCACAGCGGCTTCCAATAAATCTGCAGCTCGTTGACGCGCTTTTTCCACAACAGCATCGGTAGCTAACTTCACTGCACTGCCACCCACTTGTAGCGAGCGCGACCCACCAGTGCCGCCTCCTCGTTCAATGTCGTCCGTATCACCAAAACGGAAATCAATCTTTTCGAAAGGAATTCCTGTGGCATCAGATACCAACATCGCCCATGCAGTGTGATGTCCTTGACCATGAGACGATGACCCAGTGCGAATGATTGCACCTCCATCGGGCGTGATCTCTACGGATCCATAATCACCAGATCCCATGGGGTTTGTTGTCTCTACATACGACGCAATCCCAATACCTAACTGCAAGGTGTTCTGTGGTGCGCGACGACTCGCCTGCTCTGTACGCAATTGTGCATATCCGGCTGCATCCAGTGCTGCATCTAACGCTTTGGCGTATTCGCCCGAGTCATACTTTGCACCCATTGCAGTGGTGAGAGGAAAAGCAGAAGGCTGCAAATAATTGATGCGCCGCACATCGGCAGGGTCTTTGCCACACACACGAGCAAACTCATCAAGTGTGCGCTCAATTGCTGCCGTAGCCTCGGGACGACCCGCACCGCGATATGCAACAGTAGGCGTGGTGTTAGTGATCACTGAATGTGATTCAAATTGCACAGATGCGATGTCATACACACCACTTGCCATCATGCGTGTCATAAATGGCAACACGGCACCGGCTTTGGCATACGCGCCGGCATCTTGGAGAACATCAAGTCGATATGCCGTTATGCGGCCATCACGTGTGCCACCCATTTTTGTACGTTGACGTTGACCACGACCATGGCCCATAGACAACATGTTCTCCGTACGCGACTCTGTCCAACGCACGGGTGTGTTGAGTTTTCTTGCAGCCCAGCCCACAAGGATTTCTTCTGCATACACGCCAGATTTTGCACCAAAGCCACCACCCACATCAGGCGTGATTACTCGTACGGCAGATGGTTCAATTCCTAATGCCTCAGCAAGGCCGTCACGTGCACCATGCGCACCTTGGCTACATGCCCATTGCGTTAACCGAGTGCCATCCCACACAGATGCACATGCACGTACTTCCATAGGCGCAGGTGCCACACGTTGATTCTCAATTGTTAATTCAACAACTACTTCGCAATCACGAAAGATGTCCTCGTTGCTGTTCTCTGCAAAAGTGAGCACCACATTTGTGCCAGCCTCTTCGTGCACGATGACTTCATTGCGGAATGACTCATCAAGATCAAGAACAACAGGCAATGGGTCGTAATCCACAATGACTGTTTCCGCAGCATCTACACCGAGCGACTTATCTGTGCTCACCACTACCGCAACAATGTCTCCCACAAAGCGCACCGTGTCGCTTGCAATAAAGGGGTACCGAATGCCTTTGTTCATGAAACCGTGTGCGGGTGGTGCTGGTGCAAGATCTATATCTTTCGCAGTCCATACCGCAACTACACCTGGCATCGATAACGCATCAGATGCATCAATATCGAGAAGTCGTGCGTGCGCCATAGTGGAGCGCACAAACGACAGATGAAGTGCACCTGGTAGTGAAAGATTGCCAATGTAGGTTCCCTCGCCAGTGAGGAAACGTGGATCTTCTACTCGAACTACTCGGGTACCCAAGATGCTCATGCGGACCAACCACCGTCCACGATGAATTCAGACCCGGTGGAATATGCACTGTCATCGCTACCCAAATACAACGCAAGTCGCGCAACGTGAATGGGCTCTGCTTC
>JBIKSB010000146.1:0-3575 GCA_044348855.1 Ilumatobacteraceae bacterium
CTGTGTCATCGCACGGTTGTGATCAAGACGTGTCATGGCGGTGAAACGTCGTGGATCCAAACCTTGAGCATTGTTCATTGCAATAAGTGCATTGGTGTTTGCAGGGTTACCCACTACGAGAACCTTGACGTCTTTCTTTGCTGCTGCGGCCAAAGCTTGACCCTGTGGCTTGAAGATGCCGCCATTGGCGCTCAACAAGTCACCGCGCTCCATGCCATCTTTGCGTGGCATTGCTCCCACCAAGAAGGCTGCGTCTGCATCACCAAAGGCAGTCTCTGCATTGTCGGTGCACACCACACCTGCAAGCAATGGGAATGCACAGTCGTCCAATTCCATACGCACGCCCTCGAGCGCACCAAGTGCGGGGGTGATTTCCAGAAGTTGCAAAATCACAGGAGTGTTGGGGCCGAACACGGCACCCGAGGCAATTCGGAACAGCAAGCTGTAGCCAATTTGGCCAGCAGCGCCAGTAACAGCAATACGTACAGGAGTAGTCATAGCACCAACAGTAGGCGCGGCGTTGGGGTACATCCCAATGGAGAGTGCCCTGTGTGACACATTCACTACGCCCTAGGGCGCAGCGGCAACGGGAGTTGTTGTGGTGGGGACAACGGGCGTGCGCCCTAGTGCCGACATAATTGCCGCCACATATGCATCTTGACCCTCACTATTGAGGTGCACGCCGTCGCCAGCGAACCACTCTTTCTTGTCCTTGGTCATCGTAAACCAGTCCAGAACCGTCACATTCGGAAAACGAGCAGGGAGCGCATTAATGATGTCGTTGTTGGCTTGTTGATAGGGACGCCGGGGAACACGCACGGTGACAACCACAACGTTAGGAATGTTGGCCATGGGTTCTATCAACTGATGAAACGTTTCCGTTGTTGTAGATCCGTTTGTGCCGAGATGAATCACCACGTTGTCGCCTAATTGACCAATAGACGTGTAGTAGTTGATTACTTGCAAACCCTCTCGCACTTGACGGTTCTTGACGGCATCCACGACAATCCCCTGTGCCGTGAGTTTTTTTGCTGAGCCCAACATCACCGAATCACCTAACGCAAACACATCGAACTTCTGCACTGGCTGAGTGGTAGGCGAAGAAATAGTTGTTGCTGTGGAGGGCACTGTGGTCGGAGTGGTGACGACTGCACCTTGGTTATCGTCCAAGCTTTGTTGCACATCGTTGGTGTTCACTGTTGCACCGGCCATCGAGACAATCGCAAACAACGGCACAATGGCAGTGGCGGCTACAACCACAGGCAATGGCCCACGAACACCGCCTTGATGCGTACGCCAACGACGGTACGCCGCACTGAGTTGGCCTTTGCGAATAGGGGTTTCCACGAAGCGATAGGACACTTCGCTCAGCGCCAATGACAACGCCACAAGACCCACAAATTCTGCAACACCTAGTGGTGTGCCCAACTGCTTTGTCGCTTGTCGATAGGCCTGGAATATCACCCAGTGGTACAGATACAGCCCGTAGGAACGACGACCAATCCATACCAGAGTTGCTGAACCCAATACATAACGTCCCAGTCGTGAACGTGGATGAGTCACTGTGGCAATAGCAACCAATGTGGCCACACCTACAAGGGCAAATCCACCTTGATACAACAAGTCATACCCTTGCGAACCCACGTCTTGCACCACGACGACGTCTTTGAATTGCACACACATAAACGCCAGTGCAAGAAGCGCAACCACGCCGGCCAGATCGAGTGCGTTTGCATTTTTGCCCGCCGTGCCGCGACGAATTGCCCACGGTTGCCACATGGTGGCAAGGGCCGCGCCTAACAACAAACCGCTAGAGCGCGACAAGGTACCGAGGTACAAGAAATCTGTGCGTTGAACTTCACGACCAAACAACGACATTGTCTGTGAGGCATCTGTCAGGTTGCCGGGCACATACATCACCGCTGTGTACACACTGATTGCAATGGCCGCAAGAAGAAATACCCCGCCAAAGATTGCGATAGCGCGACCACGCACTCGGCGCAACAACACAAACATAAGAACGGGCCACACGATGTAGAACTGTTCTTCCACCGCAAGGGACCACAAGTGACGAAGCGGGGCAAATTCTGCCGAAGAGGTATAGGAGGAACCTGTCCAGATCTGGAACCAGTTCGCCACATACGACACACCCGCAATGACGTCTCCGCGCAATGTGCCTAAATAATCCCGTTCAAAAAACGCCACATACGTAATCAATGCAATGAGCATGATAAACAAAGCCGGCAGCAAACGCCGTGCACGACGAAACCAAAACTGACCAAACGAGACTGTTCCTGTACGTTCACGTTCTGCAATCAGCAGCAAGGTAATGAGATAGCCCGAGATGACAAAGAACACCTCAACGCCTAGAAATCCCCCGCCCAGCCATTGTTTGTTGGCGTGATACACAATCACCGCAATAACTGCGAGTGCACGCAAACCATCAAGACCTGGAACGTAGGGAACGATCGGACCACGACCAAATCCACCCGACGGCGACACAGGTGCATTCATTGAATGGAGGTTCTGCGCGTTCATCACGTATTCCGCTTTAGGCGACAGGTAATCCCAATTGAGCGTAAATTTCTCGCGTAGCTGTGGACTTATTCAATGTGTAGAAATGCAGACCGGGAGCACCTGCATCAAGAAGATCTGCACAGAGTTGTGTGGCGGCCTCAACACCAATTTGTCGCACATGTTCTGGACTTGTTCCAGCTTCCAGACGCGCACGTAACCAATCTGGGAAGGCTGCACCTGATAACTGTGCCATGCGTTCTACTTGGCCAATGTTGGTCACGGGCATGATGCCAGGAATGACTGGCTTGTCTACACCAAGATCTGCAAGGTCATTCACCAGCGACACGTAATGTTCTATGTCAAAGAAGAATTGCGTTGTCGCAAAATCAGAGACTTTCATCTTTTCTGCCAAAAGACGCCTATCGGTTGCAAGATCTGGTGAGCGAGGATGTCCCTCGGGGTGAGCTGCTACACCAATACACAAATCAGAGATCTCGCGCAGATGTTCAATGAGATCTGTTGCATAGGTGTAATCGCTGGGACGAGCATCGGCTGGATTTTTTGGTGGATCCCCGGCCAATGCCAAGACATTCACAATTCCTGCGTCAACATAAGTCGCGATGATGTCGGCAATTTCGGCTCGAGTGTGCCCCACACAAGTGAGATGAGCCATGGGCGGAATAGACGTCTCCCGCTGCACCCATAACACCGTGTCGCGAGTGTGCTCACGCGTGGAACCACCCGCACCATAGGTCACTGACACAAATGAGGGCGCAAGCGGCTCAAGTTCGGCGATTGTGCGCCCTAGCGACATTGAGCCATCGGCGGACTTGGGCGGCGAGAATTCAAAAGAGAATGTGCGCCCTGTAGCCAAGAGATCTGCGATGCGCGTCATGAGGTAATCCTAGTTTGCGCCTAGTGACGGAAGTGGCGCGTACCGGTAAAGACCATTGCAATGGAATGTGCATTTGCAGCCTCAATGGACTCAGAATCACGCACAGAGCCACCTGGTTGAATAATCGCAGTGACTCCCGCGGCGGCTAGTTCTGCAACTGAAT
>JBIKSB010000009.1:0-12872 GCA_044348855.1 Ilumatobacteraceae bacterium
AGCACTATGCGGTTTTCAGCGATGATCCGGTGGCAGTCGATGTTGTAGCGCACTTGCAAGACCCGTGGGAGTTTTTGGCGACTATCGAAACGCCCGAGAACACGGAAAGTTTTCATCCCACCACTGCTGATAGATCCTTGGTGTTGTTGCAGTCGTCGATGGCCACGCAACTCGGTGAGACAGATCATGCGCGCGGTCTGTTGGAGAAGTGGGGGTGGGATGTGCACGCCGTATCTCATATCTCGCTAGCAGAGACTGTCTGGGAACTACGTAGGGATCACATCGATCAACTCACAAGTTCAACGCGGGAACTCTCAGACCTTGTGGCCGCGGCGGGCGACGCAGCAATGATTGGCGATAGCTGTCTCACCAATCGACTTCTTGCCGAACAGATACAGCGACCAGTGCGCCATCCCATAGAGGTGCTCGCCGAGAACGGACGGCGCCATAACCCCAAGTAGATGTGGTCTCCCGGGGTGGCCGAGTGGGGAAAAATCTCCCCGATGAACTGGACTTCTGTGACGCAGGGCACATACGATGTGCGCCGTAGGGGGCGTTCCCCGACATCGAGGGGGGATCCGATGTCACGAGCAGATATGACCTGGAGAAATCGTGGAGCCTGCAATGGACTTGATCCTGCAGTGTTCTTTCCCGAATCTGAAGATCATGCCGATGAGGCCAAGTCCATCTGTGCCGAATGCTCGGTACGGGTCTCATGTCTTGAATACGCACTTGCCGTTCGCGAGCGAGATGGCGTCTGGGGTGGCATGACCGAGAGGGAAAGGCGACGAATTATTCGTCAACGCCGTCGCTCGGCGTAGATACTTGATGCATGGCAGATTCTGAAGCGTTCTTGGGCTGGCCCACAATTGTGGGTCAGTTGCTTGAACATCGGGATCTTGATGATGTCACGGCACATGCGGCAGTAACCCAGATATTGGAAGGGTCTGCCACTTCGGCACAGATGGCTGCTTTTCTTGTCGCATTACGTGCCAAAGGTGAGACAGCTCAAGAACTACAAGCAATGTTGCGTGCGGTGCGCGAGGCCAGTGTGACTGTGTCGCTGTCGGATGACGTTGCTCGTCGGGCAGTCGACATTGTTGGCACTGGTGGCGACAAGAGCAATTCGGTCAACATCTCCACCATGTCGGCGTTGGTTGTGGCGGCAACAGGCGTGCCGGTGTGCAAGCACGGCAATCGGGCGTCGTCGTCGGCGTGCGGCTCTGCCGATGTGTTGGAAGCAGCAGGTGTCGCAATCGGTGTGGATGCCCAAGGCGTGCAGGCGTGCGTAGAAGAAGTGGGGTTCGGTTTTTGTCTTGCTGCACAATTTCATCCCGCATTTCGACATGTAGGTCCCACTCGTCGTGAGATTGGTGTTCCCACAGCATTTAACCTCCTAGGTCCTATGGCAAACCCCGCACCGATTAGTGCGATGTTGGTGGGTGTAGCGCAACCACAACTCATGGAGAACATGGCCCATGTCTTGTTGTCTCGTAATGTCACGCGTGCATGGATTGTCCATGGTCACGGTGGACTCGATGAACTTTCTTTGTCGGGGCCTAACTCTGTGTGCGATGTGCGCAATGGCGAAATTTCCATGATCACAGTCGATGCTGCCGACTATGGCATCGCTCGTGCAGATGTATCGGCAGTGGTGGGCGGTGATGCTGCAGCAAATGTGGCAACACTCCGTGCAGTCTTTGCGGGACAGACAGGTCCAGTTCGAGACATTGTGACGTTTAATGCGGGATGCGCACTGATGTTGAGCGGTGCTGTTGCACAAATCGACGAGGGCATCGCTGCGGTTCGTGCCACACTTGATTCAGGAGCTGCCCAGAAATTGCTGGATGCAGTTGTTGCCGTGAGTACAAGGGAAGCACAACGCATGGAAGCATCATCATGATTGTTCGTGTTCCGGCAACATCGGCCAATCTTGGGCCAGGTTTTGATGCGTTGGGCCTCGCATTGTCCATGTACGCCGACGTAGGTGTGGTTGATGAATCGTCGATGCCAGAGGGTGCACAGATTGCCGATGACACGCATCCGGCACAGGTGGCTTTCATTCGTGCAGGTGGCAATGGGCGAGTGTGGGTAAAGAACTCCATTCCTATGGCTCGTGGAATGGGATTTAGCGGTGCCGTCCGTGTGGGGGGCATTATCGCAGCCGAAGCGCAAAGTCAGGGCGCATCCTGGTCACGGGCGACTTCGCAGGCATTGCGTATTGGCACCGAACTTGAAGGCCATCCCGACAATGTTGCGCCATCGGTCTACGGCGGCATTGTGATTGTGAGTGGAGAACTTGTCGTGCCCGTGACGTTGGCGTGTGATGCGGTGTTTGTGATGTGGGTTCCAGATTTTTCCACTTCCACAAACGAATCTCGAGGAAAGATTGGCTCCACCATTGCTTTGTCCGATGCAGTGTTCAATATTTCACGAACGGCAATGTTGGTCACTGCATTCCAGACCGGCGATGTAGATCTTCTGAAAGAAGCAACCCAAGATCGCATTCATCAAGACATTCGCTTTGCTGCCTCACCGCCATGTCGCGAGGCATTAGAAGCCGGAGTGCACGCAGGTGCGTGGTGTGGATGGTTGTCGGGTTCTGGCCCGACGGTAGCGCTGATGTGCGCGCCTGCTCAGGCGGACGCCATCGCACAGGCATTGCCCTCGTCTGGCCATAGCAAGGTCTTGCGCCTCGATACTCAGGGCGCAGTCCTTATCTGATCTACGTTGCCACACCCTTCTGGCAACGTCACAGATATGGAAACCCAGCCAGTCAGCATCAACTCCGACCGTCCAGTTCTCGTCATCTCTTGTGACACCTGTGTCATGCGAGATTCAGACGCATGTGGCGATTGCATGATGAGCGTTCTGTGTGAGCCAGCCGACTCCGGAGCCGTTGTTTTGAGCCTCGATGAGCTGAGAGAAATTCGTTTGCTCGCTCAGGCCGGTTTGGTGCCTACGCTTCGGCATCGTGCGGTCAGCTAAATCTGTTCCTAAGAATCCCAAAGTTGTCGCCGTCGACGCGCCTTGTGGCGATGAGTATTGGCAGCAGTTGCACGCACTTGGTCTCGATGGTGGTCTCGATGCACTGGGTGTAGCCAAGGCAGAAGTTCTGACTCGTGCACGAGCACAGATTGACGCACGCATTGAAAACGATCTGGTGAACTCTATGAAGTTCACCTTCTTGCGACCTGAGCGTTCTACCAACCCCACACTTCTTGTTGAAGGCGCTCGTTCCATCATCGTGGGTGCACGCTCATATGCGTATGCATCTCACGATGGTGATGAGTCAGATCAAGAACAGTCATCGCTTCGCGCACACATTGCAAGATATGCATGGGATGACCACTACGGTTATCTCAAGGCATCGCTCAACGTGGTGGCTTCTCAACTTCGCCGCGATGGTCATCGTGCCACGGTGTTTGCTGACGACAATTCCATCGTGGATCGAGAAGTGGCATATCTCGCTGGGCTGGGTTGGTTTGGTCGCAATGCAAACATTCTCATTCCCGGCAAAGGAAGCATGTTTGTGTTGGGATGCATCGTGACCACCGCCGAACTTCCTGTGGCAACTGTTGTTCCCGATGGGTGTGGCGCATGCACGCGTTGTGTGCCTGCTTGCCCCACGGGGGCAATTGTTGACGCAGGGGTTATTGATGCACATCGTTGTTTGTCGTGGTTGCTACAAAAGCCCGGAGTCTTCGCGCGCGAACATCGTGCTGCATTGGGTGCACGTATTTATGGTTGTGATGACTGCCAAACAGCATGTCCGCCCACAAAAAAAGCAGGGGCGATGCCTGCACCTTCTGCATTGACAACAACTGTGGGCGTACTTGACTGGCTATCCATGGGGGATGCCGCATTGAATCACGCATGTGAAGGCTGGTACGTCGATCATCGAGATATGACCTGGGTGCGGCGAAACCTTTTAATTGTGTTGGGCAATATTGGACACCCAAGTGATGTGTCTGTTGTAGAGACTTTGCGTAGGTATCTCTCCCATGACAACGCCATTTTGCGCGCACATGCCACATGGGCTGCGGCGCGACTCGGTTTGTCGTCGTATCTATTCTTTGATGATCCCGACCAAATGGTGCAAGATGAATTGGCAGATCTGCCACCACTACGAGACGACCTATGAAGCACCTACTTGTCACCAATGATTTTCCTCCGAAAATCGGAGGTATTCAATCTCTGCTGTGGGAATGGTGGCGGCGATTGCCACCAGAGTCATTTGCAGTTCTCACTAGCCCCCATAGTGATGCTGCACAGTTTGATGCTGAACAAAGTTTTCGTATTGAGCGCACCAAAGAACCCGTTCTGCTTCCTCATCCATGGATGGTGCATCGCATTAATGAATTAGCGACAGATTTTGGTGCTGACTTTGTTGTCCTCGACCCCGCACTGCCCTTAGGTCTTGTTGGCCCAATGTTGAAGCTTCCTTACATGGTGGTCTTACACGGCGCAGAAGTCACGGTGCCAGGGCGTATTCCCATTTCGAAACAAGTTCTTGGCCGCGTGTTGCGTGGTGCAGAACATGTCATTGCTGCAGGTGGGTATCCGGCACGAGAAGGCATACATGCAGCGGGCAAGATGCTGGAACACACAATCATTCCCCCTGGTGTTGATACCGATCGCTTTGTTCCTTTGACAACGAAAGAACGTAGTGATGCGCGGGCACATTTTGGCTGGCACGATGATGATGAAATTGTGTTGGGTATTAGTCGGCTCGTGCCCCGCAAAGGTTTCGATGTGTTGATACGCGCCATTGCTCAACTTGCTCCGAATCGTCCCCGTCTCAAGCTGGTGATTGCGAGTACTGGACGTGACGAGGAACGTTTGAAAAAAATTGCACAAGAAGTGCGCGCACCTGTGGAGTTTCTTGGTCGAGTTCCCCATGAGAATCTTCCGCGACTGTACGGATGTGTTGATGTGTTTTCCATGATGTGTCGCAATAGATGGGGCGGATTAGAACAAGAAGGTTTTGGCATTGTTTTCGTGGAAGCAGCTGCGTGTGGCGTGCCTCAGATTGCGGGCAGTAGTGGTGGCGCAGCTGAAGCAGTTCTTGACTCTGTCACGGGTTACGTCATGGAAGATCCCCACGATGTTGCGGGGCTAGCAGCGCGCATCACCACAATTCTGGATAATGACGCGTTGCGAGTGTCGATGGCTACGGCATCGCGAGAACGTGCTGTCACAGAGTTCAACTACGACGTATTGGGACATCGTTTAGGTCAAGTACTCAAGGTCGGGCCACAATGAAGGAGATGAGCACCATGACACACATCCAGGGCCGTGCAATCGTGAGAGCTAATGCATCTCTCACGGCGTTGTTTGTGGTTTCGGCAGTGATAGCCACAGTGGTGTTTGATGACCCGTGGAAAAACATTGCTGCGGGAATCGCTTTGGGATGTTTTGCCGCAGGAGTCGTAGTTTTTTTGTGGGGATATTGGACGGCGGTTCAACGCAGTCGTGTCGACAACATTGCCGTGTCGTCGTTGTATTTCTTGGTCGACAATTGCGCGCCAAAATCTGTTGCGCGAATGATGAATGGATTGCTGGCCTTACAAGTTGTGGTCAGCATTGCCACTGCAAGTGTGCGTTCGTCTACCAACGGAGAGCCGGGGAGCACCTTGGCATATGGCATTCTCGTGCCCATGTTGGGTCTGGGTCTCAATGGGCTGTGGGGAGCCTTTTATGGTACTTTTCGGCCCCGTGGAGGCGCGAAAAATGAAGGGGTGCTCGATGAGGGCACCGTGAGCGGGCAAGATGTGGGTCATGACTGATCGCGCCGCCCAAACCACACATGTCCACGCATCGATGACTACCTGCGTAGAAATCGTGCTTGATTTTGAGCGATACCCCGAATGGGCCAAAGACGTCAAAGAAGCAGTCGTGCGTTCACGTGACGATCAAGGTCGACCACTCCAAGTGGAATATCGGGCATCCGCATTAGGCCGCAGCACGCGCTACATGTTGGAGTACGACTACTCCCAATCACCTTCACGCTTGTCATGGCATTTAGTGGAAGGTGACATCATGCGTGCACTCAACGGTGCGTATTCCTTCGTGGAAGTAGATGGTGGAACACAGGTGTTCTATGAACTCGACATTGAACTTGTGGTGCCGTTGCCTGGTTTTGTCAAGCGCCGTGCAGAGGCGCGCATTCTTGCCGAAGCCATAAAGGATCTAAAGGCGCGCGCCGAGTCGTGATTTGCATTGGAATCGACGTCGGGGGCACGAAATGTCTAGGCGTTGCTCTTGACGACACGGGAAAAGTAGTACACGAGATTCGACGACCCACTCCGCATGCAGACCATCTGGTTGGCCACTTGTGGGAGATGTATGAAGAACTTGGCGCCGATGGTGCATTGGGTATTGGAGTGCCTGGACTGATTAGTCCAGAGGGAGTCATTCGTGCATCTCCAAATATGCGAGGCGCATTCAATATCGAAGTGGGCCCACAGTTGCGCGATCGCATTGGCGATGCCGTCAGTGTGGAAAACGATGCAACGATGGCTGCGTTTGGTGAATGGCGCCATGGTGCTGCGCGAGGTGCAGATAACGCATTAATAGTCACCTTAGGTACAGGTATCGGTGGCGGTGTTGTGATGGGTGGACATCTTCAACGTGGTGCTCATGGTTTTGCTGGCGAGATTGGTCATATGACAGTCGAGCGCGATGGCGTTGAATGTCCGTGTGGGCGTCGCGGTTGCTGGGAGCGTTATGCGTCTGGTTCAGCGTTGACGTGGCTGAGCGATGGTCTTTCGGGTGAAGAACTTTTTGCACGATTCAATAATGGAGATTCTGCTGCTGCCCAAGTAGTGGACTCCTTTATTGAGTGGATTGTGGTGGGACTTGCCAGCCTGACAAATGTGTGTGACCCTGAAGTCATTGTGTTGGGTGGTGGAGTAGTGACCTCTCTTGATCAACACTTTGATCGCGTCCGCACGCGTTTTGGAGACGCTCTGTATTCGTCACAATGGCGACCTCATCCTCGAGTGGAACCTGCACAATTAGGCGAGTATGCAGGTGCCATTGGTTCTGCAATATTTGCAGGCGAACTCGCGCGCTGATTTTTCAGCTACTCGTTCGAGGTATCGCTTGCCCAATGCTGCGCACGCTCTACGGCGCGCAACCATTGGGAGTGATTGCCCGAGGGTTCTTTTGGTGTGCATCGAAGGTCAAGGGTCCACATGTGTTGCACTTCATCAAGTGATGACCACACACCCTCTGCGAGACCGGCCAAATACGCTGCACCAAGTGCGGTGGTTTCATGGTCGGTGGGGCGCAGCACGGGAACTTGTAGTTCATCTGCCTGACGTTGCAGCATCTCATCCATCACCGATGCACCACCGTCGACACGCAGTTCTTTTAGCGAGACTCCGCCGGCTTTTGTCATTGCATCGATGATGTCGCGTGTGTGAAAGACCATGGCATCGAGCACGGCACGGGCGATATGGGCTCGTGTTGTTCCGCGTGTGATGCCCACGATGGTGCCTCGAGCATAAGGATCCCACCAAGGACTACCCAGACCTGTGAATGCGGGAACAAAATACACACCTGCAGAATCGGCAACACTGGCCGCAAGTGGACCTATCTCAGATGATGTTGAAATGATTCCTAACCCATCGCGTAACCATTGCACTGCGGCGCCAGTGACAAAGATGGACCCTTCGAGTGCGTATGTGGGTGCACCATCGCCGAGATCCCATGCAACAGTTGTCAACATGCCTTCGGTGGGGACAGGACATGTTGATCCCACATTGAAGAGAACAAAACTTCCAGTGCCGTAGGTGTTTTTGGCCATACCCACCTGTGTGCACATCTGTCCAAACAAAGCTGCTTGTTGATCTCCCACAACAGATGAAATGGGAATTCCATCGGGCACGCCAGTTACCGCGGCAGTCACACCCAAGCGACTGCTTGTGGGTCGCACCTCTGCAAGAGTAGAGATGGGCACGCCCAACAGCGCACACATCTCGTCGCTCCATCGCATTGTGGTGATGTCAAAGAGCATGGTTCGGCTGGCATTGCTTGCATCGGTGACAAACGATGTGCCATTTGTAAGCTTCCAGACAATCCAGGTGTCTATGGTTCCGATGCGGACATCGGTCATCGGACCCGTGTCATGGTGTTGCAACAGCCACGATGCCTTGGTGCCAGAAAAATATGGGTCAAGCACTAATCCGGTGGTGCGGCGTACGAGATCAAGATGAGGCAGCAGTTCTTCACAACGCGGCGCAGTTCGTCGGTCCTGCCACACGATGGCATTTCCTAATGGTCGACCTGTGCGTTGACTCCACGCAACAACGGTTTCACGTTGATTTGTAATGCCAATTGCCGCAATGGGCTCAGTGATTTTTTGTGTCACCTCGACCATGGTCTCTACAAGCGCACTCCAAATCTCCTCAGCATTGTGTTCGACCCAACCGGGTTGAGGAAAGTACTGCGGAAACTCTCGATAACTTGCGATGGATTCGCGTCCATCATCGAACACTGCGCGTGTGCGCACTCCAGTTGTTCCGGCGTCGAGTGCAAGAACTACTCCCATGTGGCTACTCGTCTTTCGTGCTGCGAGCGATGAGGTCAATAAGTGCGCCTTGAATTCCTGGTGTGGCGGCAAGTACTTGTCGAGGAGTCACAGGGCCGCCTGCGTAATCAGTGACAATGGCACCGGCTTCGCTTGCAATGATCTGTCCGGCAATCAAGTCCCAAGAATGCAAGTGTTCTTCAAAGTAGGCATCAAATCTTCCGCTTGCGACAAAACACAAATCAATTGCTGCGGCACCAAAACGACGAATGTCTCGTATCTCAGTCACCATGCGAGCAACTCTTTGAGCATGTTGCTTTCGTTCGTGTACGCGGTAGCTGTATCCGGTGCACACAAGTGCATCGGTGAGCACGGTATTTTCACGACAACTAATCGACATGCCATTACATGTTGCGCCTTGACCGCGAGCTGCGGTGAACATCTCACCCAAAGCAGGGGCATACACTGCACCCACAAGTGGCCCGTGTGCATCTACTGCACCAATGGAAACTGCCCACATCGGGATATCAAAATAAAAATTTGATGTGCCATCAATGGGATCGATATGCCAAGTAATTCCTGAAGTACCCGAGCGCGATGCACCTTCTTCGCCGATGATGGCATCAAGCGGGCGTAGTTCATGTAGCCCTGTCGTGATCATCTCCTCGCTGGCCCGATCGAACTGGGTCACCATGTCGGTAGGAGAGGATTTGGTGTCGGCGACAACAGTGCCGCTTTTGCGGCCAGCCAAGGCCATGTCTCCGGCTTGTCGTGCGAGTTGTTCGGCGATGGCTCGAAGAGCTGAGTGGAGAACTTGAGAGCTCACTAGTTATCCGAGATCTCTCGCCACTCACCTAAAGCGCGTAGCCCGAGCACTGCAACAATCGCTGTGCCTCCTGCAGACACAACAGATCCCAGAGTGATTCCCAAAGACAGTGGTAATCCGCAATCGCCCGTGCATTGCACATCTACTAAGGCAAAGCCAATTAAGCCACCTGCAAGGCCACCCACCAGAATTGCGACAAATGCAAGAATGCGCGCGGTAGTTGAGGGAAGTGCAGAGAGAGAGTCTGGTTGCGTGGTCACGTCCCCATCGTAGGCGCCTTATGTGCACAGTGCAGTAGCGTCACTAGAGATGGCTTCACCTCGGTCGATTCTGCATATCGATATGAACGCTTTTTACGTTTCGGTGGAACTATTGCGCCACCCTGAACTGCGGGGCAAACCTGTGGTGGTCGGCGGTACCGGTGGGCGCGGTGTGGTTTCGGCCGCTTCCTACGAAGCACGACAATTTGGTGTGTATTCGGCGATGTCGTCTGCGATGGCCATGCGGTTGTGTCCCGACGCAGTGTTTCTTCCACCCGATATGGACCACTACTTGGAGATGAGTCATCGATTGAGAGAGATCTTCGAGATGTTTACTCCCTTGGTCGAGTCAATATCTGTCGATGAAGCATTTCTTGATGTCACTGGTGCGCAGTCGTTGTTGGGAGATGCACCCACAATTGCGGCTGACCTGCGAAGAACAGTGGCAGAGCACACGCAGTTGCCATGCACGGTCGGAATCGCTCCCAATAAGTTTCTTGCAAAAATGGCATCAGAGTTTGCAAAACCTAAAGCGCGACCACACGGCATCGAACCAGGTTTTGGTGTGTATCAAATATTGCCTGGTGGTGAGCTGGACTTCCTTCTTCCTATGCCCGTGAAAAGTCTGTGGGGTGTAGGACCTGCAACTTTGGCCAAGCTCAATCGACTGGGCATTCACAGTGTGGGTGATCTGGCAGACATAGATGTCGAAGTGTTGTGCCGGGCGGTAGGCACCGCTCATGGGCGACATCTCCACGCACTGGCAAACGGAATTGATGAGCGCCCCGTGGAACCAGAGCGAGTGGCAAAGTCGATCGGCAACGAAGAGACCTTTGCCCGTGATGTCTTTTCTGTTGAAGACTTGCGTCCTCATCTGGTGCGGTTATGTGAATCAGTGGCTCGTCGCACAAGGGAAGCAGATGTGGCAGCCGGAACACTCATGTTGAAAGTGAAGTTTTCCTCGTTCGAAACCGTGACACGTTCAGTGACATCATCGGTGGCTCTCACCACAGGGCCTTCCATGGTCGCTGCGCTAGAGCCACTCTTGGCTTCTTTGGATTGCACTCAAGGGGTGCGTTTGTTGGGTGTTCATGCACAGAAACTGATGCAAGGAACTGCGTCTGCCCCCACGTTGTTTGATGTCGACAGCACAAGTCCTGCAGAGATTGAAGAGCAGTGGCTTCCCGCGAGCAAGGCAGTGGACTCAATCATTGAAAAGTTCGGTGAAGGAATGATCGGTCCAGCGAGCAGTCTGGGTGCCATCGCCCCCGGCCAACGCCGCTTCGGGCCCCTAGCGGAAGATTAAACGTCACTTCGGTATGAAATGTGGCCTTCTGAATTGTGTTTTGGCGCATTCAGTGCGAAAATCACACCGTGCCCTTGTCAGATGACGAACAAAGAATTCTTCGCGAGATTGAAGACCAACTCAGTGCAGACGAGAAGTTTGCGTCCGCGGTGTCATCGTCGGGTCTCTACCGACACTCCGCAAAGCGCGTGTGGTGGTCATCGTTAGGAATGGTGGCTTGCTTGGTGGGCGTTGTCGTCACACTTCAGATCCATTACCTCGTCGCATTTGGCGCATTCATCGGGATGTTGTTGTGCGCTTTGGTGATTGAGCGGCAGTTACGTCTCATTGGGCGTGCCGGTGTACAGGATCTGGCCCAACGCATGCCAAAGCCTCGCGTGAAGTTTCCACGCGAGTAGTACTCATGGGTTCTGTGAAAGTCGCGTTGCATGTGCTGATGCGGCCCAGTTTGTGGTGGACCGCCGTGCGACAGATCGTGCGGATGACCCCACGGCATTGGTGGAAGCAGCGCCCATTTCTTCCAGTGCCTCGAGCTGACTACTTGGAGTTTCGCTTGGTCACCCAATACGGGGGCAACCTGGAGTCCTCTCGCTCCAAAATTGAGCCCGCCGATGTGGTGAAATATTTGGAATGGTGCAAACAATGGAATCGCGAATCGTGAATGCCTCAATGGTTCTGCGCGTCCGTCGACGGTCGGCGTTGGTGAGATAGAGATGAGGAGCGCGCTCGTACTTAATGCAACGTACGAACCGCTCAGTGTGGTGTCGGCTCGCCGTGCAATTTGTTTGGTGCTTTTGGAAAAAGCAGACGTTGTGGCCGACGATGGGACAACAATTCATTCAGAGCGGCTCAGTATTTCATCACCTGCTGTCATTCGATTGCGCTATGTCGTGAAAGTTCCTTATCACCGACACACAGCAATGTCTCGACGTGCAGTGTTCGCTCGAGACAACCACACCTGCGGCTATTGCGGTCAAACAGCAGACAGCATTGATCATGTGATGCCTCGTTCTCGTGGCGGGCAAAACGTGTGGGAAAACGTGATTGCTGCATGTAGAAGTTGCAACTTACGCAAAAGAGATCGCACACCCGATGAAGCAGGGATGCGGCTATCGACACTGCCTCGTGCTCCGCGGGAATTGTCGTGGATCACTTTTGCGGTACAGCGTGTTCCCGATGAGTGGAAGCCCTTCCTTGCTCAAGCAAGTTAGATAGTTGCAAGTCTTTTAATGTCGACAGTAAATAGTGAATGGAAGAGCCATATTTGGCGTGGATCTGCTGGGGAATTTCATTCTCTTGATCTTGCATTCGAGCGTGCAGTGTGGTCGTGTGAGGTGTCTGGTCCTGCACTCATCTTGGGGTCCACACAAAATGAGGCCGACATTGATTCCGCAATGGCCTCGACACATGGAATTGACATTGTGCGCCGGCGAAGTGGTGGAGGAGCCGTCTACGTGCACCCCGACACTTCACTGTGGTGCGATGTCACTATTGCGCGTAATGATGTCCTGTGGAACGACGATGTAACTGCTTCGATGTTGTGGCTGGGCGAAGTTTTTGTGGACGCATTGGCGCCATGGCTCACCACATCGGTGTATCGCAATGAGTTCGTGGGCGGCCAAGATGGGCGCGCAGTGTGTTTTGCCAGCACCTCGCCAGGTGAGGTCTTTGCCGATGCATCGAAGGTTGTCGGGATTAGCCAACGGCGTACTCGCGAGGGTGCACGATTTCAATGCGTGTTGTATCGACGCTGGAATCCTGAACAGTGGGTGCAATGTCTCACATCATCAGACATCGCAGAACGGGTGCGTGCGTTGTCCGTTGCAGAAGTCGACATCACATCTCGCCAGTTGACTGACGCGCTTCTTGCAGCGCTGACTCGCGCACGTATTTAGAGCCCTGACGCCGTCGGATCGAGGCGTTTCTCCATTCACCCGTCGAGGG
>JBIKSB010000147.1:0-3532 GCA_044348855.1 Ilumatobacteraceae bacterium
AGTTACGTACTAAATGGGACCCTCGCTCGATTCGGCTCGGGGTGATTGAACATCACTACCGCAATGAATGGGAGTGGGATGAAGAACTCATGCCACGAAACCATCGCAGGCTTGTGTCGTGGAAGCATTCTTTAGGTGGGTCAGATTCAGATGTTCTTGAACTTGTTCGTCAGCATCTTGACAATGATCTTGATACCCCATCTGCAGTAGCGGCAATAGATAAAGCTGCTGCAGATGGAGCAGATGTGGGTCTGGCCGCTGCCTTATTGGGCGTAGATCTCGCCGAACCGCTTTCACCTCACGCACCCCAGTAAGGCGCAGGTATTGGAGGCGGGGCAATGGTGCTCCATCGGTTCACGTCCACCCAAAATGGGGCTATTGTTCGCCTCACATGGACAATGACGATTCCGTATCTGTTGCGACACCGCAACAAGTAGTGGTTCCGGAAGTTGCGCGTATCCAGACACGTGCACGTCGCATTATTAAGCCTGTCGTGAATCGATTATGGAATGTGACTGTGGAAGGTCTGGAGAATATTCCACAAGATGGACCGGCCATTGTCTGTCCTAATCACATTAGTTTTTTTGATTCTGTTTTCACCATGGTGTACGTGGGAAGAACAATTTGCTTTGTAGGAAAAGCCGAATACATGGAATCTCGAAAAACCAAGTATCTGTTTCCTGCATTAGGAATGATTCCCATCGATAGATCTGGTGGAAAGAAAAGTGAAACCGCTCTTCTTGCAGCCGAACAAGTTCTACGACGAGGAGAGTTATTCGGTATCTATCCCGAAGGAACTCGTAGTCGCGATGGATTTCTCTATAAGGGTCATACAGGGGCTGCGCGTTTGGCAATGAAGGTGGGTTGTCCAATAATCCCAGTTGGGCTTGTCGGCACTCGTGAAATCCAGCCACCCGACAAGGTCTTGCCAAAACCAGGATTGAGTTGTGTGGTGAAGTTTGGCCGTCCCATTGATCCGCAGAGATATGCCGATCGTGGGGGAGACCACATGGTGCTGAGAGAAATGACCGACGAATTGATGTTTGAGATTCGTGAACTGTCCGGTCAGCAATATCGAAATGTGTATGCCACCAAGCAATCAGAGTCCATTCCTACGGATGAGGCAAAGGTCAGCAGTTCCTAATCACGCGTAATTAGCCCATGTGGGCATGGGCTTGCTCCGTAGAATAAGGAACGCATGTCCGATATCTCTGTTCTTCTTCCCGATGGCTCCTCGCGTGTGGTGTCCAAGGGCTCCACTGTGGGTGACGTTGCTCTCTCTATTGGGGCACGCCTGGCGAAAGCAGCCCTTGCGGGCACCATCAACGGCCAAGAAGTAGACCTAGGGGTTCCCGTCACCGATGGGGCGGTGGTCTCCATCATCACTGCAACTTCAGATGAAGGTCGACATGTATTGCGACACTCCACCGCCCATGTTCTGGCACAAGCTGTGGTGCAGTTGTTTCCAGGGGCTCAGTTTTCTATCGGTCCAGCTATCGAAGATGGCTTCTACTACGACTTTGAACTTCCTGGTGGAAAGACTTTCTCCGACGATGATTTGGCTGCGATTGAGCAAAAGATGCGCGACATCATTTCTTCGGATCAGCCGTTCGTGCGTGCCGAAGTCAGCGCAGATGATGCTTTGCGAATCTTTTCCCAACAGAAATACAAGTGCGAGATCATCGAGCGAGTGCGTGGCGGAGTAGCCGACGGAAGCGACGCTGGTGAGATAGGTGATTCTGACACCATCAGCGTGTATCGCAACACTGACGATTTTGTCGACTTGTGTCGCGGGCCCCACGTTCCGTCCACAGCAAAGCTTGGCCATTTTGCTCTCATGAAAGTTGCCGGTGCATATTGGCGCGGAAATGAAAAGGGGCCGATGTTGCAGCGCATCTACGGCACCGCGTGGGAAAGCGACGCTGCTCTTAAAGAACATCTACATCGTCTCGAGGAAGCTGCAAAGCGAGATCATCGACGATTGGCAAATGAGTTAGACCTTTTGTCCTTTCCGTCGGAGTTGGGTGGAGGACTTGCGGTGTGGCATCCAAAGGGAGCGATCATTCGCAAACTGATGGAGGACTACAGCCGCCAGCGCCATCAAGACGGCGATTATCAGTTTGTGTACACCCCGCATTTGGCTAACGCAAATCTTTTCGCAACATCGGGACACCTTGATTTCTATGCCGATGGCATGTACCCACCGATGGAGATGGATAACGGCACGTACTACATGAAGCCCATGAACTGCCCTATGCACTGCCTTATCTTTGATAGTCGTCAACGCAGTTATCGCGAACTTCCATTGAGATTGTTCGAATTAGGCAATGTGTATCGGTACGAACGTGCAGGAACTTTGCATGGTTTGTTGCGTATTCGAGGTTTTACTCAGGACGACAGCCATATCTATTGCACTGAAGAACAGATGGCAGATGAGATTGCATCACTTCTTGACTTCATCATCTCGGTGTTACGTCGATTTGGTTTTGCAGATTTTGAGTTCAACTTGTCTACTCGTGATCCCGAGAAGTCCGTTGGAAGTGATGAAATTTGGGAGAAAGCAACAGAAGCTCTTCGCGAAGCCTTAGACCGTCACAAAGTTGACTACAAGATCAAAGAGGGCGATGCAGCTTTTTACGGACCCAAGATTGATATTGATGTGCGAGATGCAATTGGTCGTAAATGGCAATTGAGCACCATTCAATGTGACTTCAATCTTCCTGAAAGATTCGGTCTTGAATACATTGGCAACGACGGTGCCCGTCATCGACCCATCATGTTGCATCGCGCGTTGTTTGGTTCGGTAGAGCGATTCTTCGGTGTCTTAATTGAGCATTATGCGGGCGCTTTCCCCACATGGCTTGCACCAGAGCAAGTACGAGTTCTTCCAGTAGCTGCAGTGCATGATGACTACGCAGCAACTCTTGTACAGACACTAAAGAGTGCGGGGTACCGAGCAGATCTCGCACATGCAGATGAACCACTAGGAAAGCGCATCAGAAATGCGAAGACTGAAAAAATTCCGTATGTACTCGTCGTAGGGGATGACGATGTCAAGAATGGCACCGTAGGTGTCAACCCACGTGGTGGCGAAGTAGAACGTGATGTGACTATTTCTGACTTCGTTCGAGCATTGGCAGCAGATGTTGCAGATGGCGCAGACGTAGGACATCAATGACTCTCGATCGCATTTGGAATGGATGGCGAGCAGAATATGTAGGCGCAGCCAGTGATGCTGCAGCATCATCGGTTACCCCCACAACGTCATCTGTCTTTACTCAGATACTTGAGAGTGGTCTCTCTGATGAAGACGCATTTATTGTGCATCGGTCCAGATTGTGTTTCGCCATCTTGAATGCATTTCCCTACGCATCTGGCCATGTGCTCGTGCTTCCGTATCGCGAAGTCGCACAACTTGAAGATCTCACAGCTGAAGAATCCTTGGACCTCTGGGCCACTGTGACACAGGCGACACAAGCATTGCGGCAGTCACACAAGCCACATGCTCTCAACGTGGGAATCAATCTTGGAT
>JBIKSB010000148.1:0-3530 GCA_044348855.1 Ilumatobacteraceae bacterium
CCCACGATCACCCAACGTCTTGGAAATCGCAGCCGTCAACGTCGTCTTACCATGGTCAATATGACCCATAGTTCCAATATTCACGTGAGGCTTTGTGCGCTCAAACTTTGCCTTGCTCATGACTCTCTCTTGTCAGTAGATGGGATAGTGGGTTGTCAATGTTCTTGAAACAATTTCGTGGCTATTCGCCACGAACTCGCTTCACGATTTCCTGCGAGATGACTTCCGGTACCTGCTGGTACGAATGGAACTGCATCGTGTAGGTGGCGCGCCCCTGAGTGCGCGACCGGAGATCGGTACTGTATCCGAACATCTCCGAAAGCGGAACCTGGGCACGAACTACTTGTGTATTTCCTCGGGCTTCCATGCCCTCAATACGTCCTCGGCGGCTGCTCAAGTCACCCATCACGTCACCCATGTACTCATCAGGTGTCACCACTTCAACGCCCATGATGGGCTCGAGGAGGACGGGGGCGGCCTTGCGGGCTGCTTCACGGAAAGCCATCTGGCCTGCGATCTTGAACGCCATTTCAGAGGAGTCCACATCGTGGTACTGGCCGTCTACCAAGCTGACGCGTACGTCCACTGTGGGGTAGCCAGCAAGAACGCCGTTATCAAGGGCTGATTGGATGCCTTGGTTGGTGGGCTGGATGTATTCACGGGGAACGCGTCCGCCAGTGATTTTGTCCACGAACTCATAACCACTGCCAGGGCCTGTGGGCTCGACGGTGATCTTTACCACTGCGAACTGACCAGAACCACCGGACTGTTTGATGTGGCGATATTCCACGGACTCCACAGTCTTGGTAATTGTCTCGCGGTATGCCACCTGTGGCTTACCCACAGTTGCTTCCACGTTGAACTCGCGTTGCATACGGTCCACAAGAATTTCCAAGTGAAGCTCGCCCATTCCTGAAATAACTGTTTGACCAGTTTCTTCATCGGAACGCACACGGAAGGTGGGATCTTCGTCAGACAATGACTTCAACGCCTTGCCCAACTTGTCTTGGTCGTCTTTGGTCTTTGGCTCGATGGCCACGTGAATAACTGGCTCTGGGAACTCCATGCGCTCCAAGATCACCAAGTTGTCACGGTCACACAAGGTGTCACCAGTTGTTGTTTCTTTGAAACCCAAACCTGCAACGATGTCTCCGGCCATTGCCACATCGAGGTCTTCACGCTGGTTTGCGTGCATCAACAAAATGCGGCCAAGACGCTCTTTGCGCTCCTTGGTGCTGTTGTACACCTCATCACCTTTGTTGATGCTTCCCGAGTACACACGGAAGTAGGTCAACTTGCCGAATGGGTCAGCCACAATCTTGAACGCAAGTGCAGCAAAAGGACCGTTTTCGTCGGCTGCACGGGTGAGCTCTTGGTCGCCCTTTGCATTTGTTCCTGTTGCAGGTGGAATGTCGAGTGGGCTTGGCAGGTAATCCACCACAGCATCCAACATGGGCTGTACGCCCTTGTTCTTGAATGCAGAACCGCACAAGATGGGCACGAAGTCAAATGCAAGTGTTCCTAAACGAATTGCATTTTTGATTTCTGCTTCTGTTACTTCTTCTCCACCCAAGTACTTCTCCATGAAAGCGTCATCGCTTGTCGCGATGGTTTCAAGAAGTTGATTGCGGTAATCGTTTGCTTCGTCGATTTGATCTTCAGGGATGTCTACTTCGTCCCACTTTGCGCCGAGTTCTTCGTCGCGCCAAATCAGTGCCTTCATCTTCACAATGTCGATGAGACCTACGAATGGCTTATTGCTTTCAGGGCCGCCGGCGCCAACAGGAATCTGAATAACTGCAGGAACTGCCTGGAGGCGATCTTTCACCATGTCGACGGTGCGATAGAAGTTTGCGCCGATGCGGTCCATCTTGTTGATGAAACACATGCGCGGCACTTTGTACTTGTTGGCCTGACGCCACACGGTTTCGGTCTGTGGCTCTACACCAGCAACCGAGTCGAACACAGTGACTGCACCGTCGAGTACGCGCAGTGAACGCTCTACTTCAATGGTGAAGTCCACGTGGCCCGGGGTGTCGATGATGTTGATGCGGTGGTTGTTCCAGATACAGGTGGTTGCAGCAGAGGTAATGGTGATACCGCGCTCTTGCTCTTGGGCCATGTGGTCCATGGTGGCTGCACCTTCGTGCACTTCACCGATCTTGTAGCTCTTGCCGGTGTAGTACAAAATGCGCTCGGTGGTCGTTGTCTTACCGGCGTCGATGTGCGCCATGATTCCGATGTTGCGAGTGCGCTCGAGTGGATATTCACGCTTGGCCATTGTGTTCACCTTGTGTATGAAGTAGGGGTTCTAAAAATTTCTCGGTCGTACATACGGGAGCGCACCTCAGATGTTCTGTAGGTGCGCCCTCGGAAATACTCAATTGTGTGCTTGCTGCTCTACCAGCGGTAGTGCGCAAACGCCTTGTTGGATTCGGCCATCTTTTGCATGTCATCACGCTTCTTCATCGAAGCGCCCAAACCGTTGGCTGCATCCATCAATTCGTTTGCAAGACATTCAGACATGCTCTTTTCGCGACGATCGCGCGAATAGTCGACAATCCAACGAATTGCCAAAGTAGATGCACGGCGTGGCTTTACTTCCACTGGTACTTGGTACGTTGCACCACCGACGCGACGGCTACGAACTTCCAATGGTGGCTTGACGTTTTCGATTGCACGCTTCACTGTCGACAATGGCTCTTCGCCTGTCTTCTTCTCAATGAGTTGCATCGCGTCGTACACGATCTTTTCTGCGATGCTCTTCTTGCCATGCAACATCACTTTGTTGATCAACTGTGTGACAACAAGTGAACGGTAGATGGGGTCGGCGCTGAGTTCGCGGCGTTGTGCTGGGCCCTTACGCGGCATGATGCTTCCTTTTTATTTCTCGCGCTTTGCGCCGTAACGGCTGCGCGCCTGCTTGCGATTCTTTACACCTGCGGCGTCAAGTGCGCCACGGATGATCTTGTAACGAACACCGGGAAGGTCACGAACACGACCACCACGCACCAAAACGATGCTGTGCTCTTGCAAGTTGTGGCCTTCGCCTGGAATGTAAGCGGTGACTTCAACTCCACTGGTCAAACGAACACGTGCAACTTTGCGCAATGCCGAGTTTGGCTTCTTAGGTGTTGTTGTGAACACGCGTGTGCACACACCGCGTCGCTGAGGGGAACCCTTCAACGCGGGAGTCTTCGATTTTGTTACTTTGCTGCTTCGACCCTGGCGGATCAACTGCTGAATTGTGGGCACGCACTTACCTCGTTGTTAGAAATATGAATGATGGTCGTGAGTTGGAATGAATTCCGTCCCACAGGCAAGGCCATCAAGACCTTGTAAGGCTAGGGGCGACTGTTCCCCAGTGGCAACCCGCCACCGGTTCACAGCGCAGATGTTTCTGGTGGCTCTTCCTCAGAGGTCACTTCGTCGACGGAAACTGTCTCGGCCTCGGGCATCTGGGCCTCTGGGGTGACAACTTCTGCCTCGGGAGCAAGTTCTTCTTCGGGAACGGTGACCAAGGTCTCCAG
>JBIKSB010000010.1:0-12728 GCA_044348855.1 Ilumatobacteraceae bacterium
TGGTGCCGCCTTTGAGACCAAGAAATCCACCAGGGATATTCGAGGCTGCATGAATGGCAAATGCTCCCGTGATGGGTGATTCAGTTCCCACATCAAGTAATCCTTCGTTAATCATTTCGGATGCTCCGTTATACCCCTCTTCACCGGGTTGAAACATGAAAAGAACACGACCAGGTATTTCTGATTGTCGCGCTGAAAGAATTTTTGCTGCACCCATCAACATCGCAGTATGAGTGTCATGACCACATGCATGCATCACATTGTCCACACGTGACTTAAACGTGACGTCGGTGTCCTCTGGCATGGGAAGTGCATCCATGTCTGCGCGCAACAACACAGTGGGTCCAGGCTTTCCTCCCGTGAGCATTGCTGCGATACCGCTAGTGGTTTCATGCAAAGTGATATCAAGAGGAAGACCCTCTAGTGAGGCCAACACACGTTCACGAGTGCGGGGGAGATGATTGCTGATCTCTGGCCATTCATGTAGATCACGTCGAAGAGACACCATGTCGTCAAAGACATCATTGGCTTGTTCCAATAAACCATCGGGTGCTCCGTGTTGTTCGCGAGCGTCATCGGTGGTGAGAGTGTTTTTTGCCATACCCCATGGTAGGCACATGGTGATGACCACCTCGACGGCTGCACACCCCAATAACTCACCTTCAGAGATGGTGGAACTAGTAGATGCAGCCGGAAACGTGCTGGGTTTGGTGACTCGTGCGCAGATGCGCGCAGAGTCGCTCTGGCATCGCTCCGTATTTATTGCTGTGGTGTCTCATGCGGGGCAATTGCTGGTGCACAAGCGCGCCGACACCAAAGATGTGTGGCCAGGCAGTTGGGATGTGTGCGTGGGAGGCGTGATGGCCCCAGGCGAGGATTGGGAACACGGTGCGCTGCGTGAGTTACGCGAAGAGTTGGGTCTGGAAGGCGTCAGCGTGGAAAGCCTCGGAACCGGGGTGTATGTCGATGATGATGTGCGCATAGTTGCGGCGTGTTTTGTGTGCCGTACAGATGGGCCTTTTGTTTTTGCCGATGGCGAGATTACCGAGGCTCATTGGGCTCCACCGGAGGAGATTCCTGTGTGGTTAGGGGCGAAACATTTTTTGCCCGACAGCATTGCGCTTGTATTGCCCCGACTTCAACTGTCCTAAGGGGCGCGCACAGCCTTTAGGCTTTCTTGCGTGATCAAGGTTGAGTACACAATTGAGCCATTTGTTGAAGGCGAGATTCCCGCACGCGTGACCTTGGCTGCAGCAGCACTTGAGGCCTTGGGTATTTCTGTAGATATTGGTGTGTTTGGTTCTTCATTTGAAGTGGATGCCAGCCAAGTCGGTGAGGCGATGTCGGTGCTCACAAGTACTGCGTATGCACATGGCGCCACTCATGTGACTATCGATCTCGAGGAGACCACATCGTGAATCTTCACGAACATCCTTTGGTGATTTCTTTGAAGCCCATTCTCGATGCGGTGGGTGCACAACTTGTCTCGGTAGATGATGCCCGCATTAGCGACATTGCACTTGAGTGGGAAGGCAACCTCATAGCTGCCATTCGTTTGCCTCAGTTGTATGGTGCTTTGGATCGACTTATTCGCCAGGTGGAAATTGACTTGGGCGCACCACTTCAAGATCTTTCTCGCTCCGATAAGCAGTTAGCTGTGAAATTGCTTGACCAACGTGGCGCCTTCATTTTGCGCCGGGCCGTGGAAGATGTAGCCGACGCCATGGGCGTCTCGCGCATCACCGTGTACAACTACCTCAACGCTCTCCACCGCTAATTCAGTAGCGCCCGAGCCAGCCACACCCCTCTGGCAAGATGGGAGGGTGGAAATTCTTATAGTTGTCTTGCTCGTTGTTCTGATTCTGGCTGTTCTGTTTTTCGGTGCCCGTCTCATTGGTCGGCCTGCAACACAAAGTGCTCCACCCACCGTCTTGGCTCCCACCGTAGATATGGCGCCCATTGTCGAAGCTGTAAAGGCAGCCATAGATGTGAATGCAATTAGCACTGGCGTGCGTGGCGCAGTTGAAACCCAGATGTTGGCAACCGCACAACAAGCTCTTGCACAAAACAACGAACAAGCAAAGCAACAAGCCAATCAAACTCTTGAAGCGCAACAGGCCTCACTCGATCAGCAAACAAAAATTCTTCTCCAGCCATTGGAAGAACGTCTTCAACAACTCAATCAGGCAGTAGGCAGTCTCCACACCAACTACACCGAAGAAAAAACTGCAGTAGAGGCTCTACGCGTGCAGTTGACAGATCTTCAATCTTCTACAACTTCTCTTCGAGAAGCTTTGAAGTCTCCTACTGCACGTGGCTCTTGGGGTGAAAACCAATTGCGCAACGTGGTGAGGCTTGCCGGCATGGAGAACTACTGCGATTTCACAGAGCAGTTCACAGGTTCTGAAAATGATCGACTGCAGCGTCCTGACGTGGTGATTAATTTGCCCACCGGTGGCCGTATTGCAGTGGACTCCAAAGCTCCGCTGAATTCGTACTTGCGCATGCAAGATGCGGTGGAAACTTCTGTGAAAGAAGCAGAGCTCAAGAACCATGCAAAAGATCTACGTAGTCATGTGAAGACATTGGCGGAGAAGAAGTACTGGGATCAGTTCGGACACGACACACCTGACTTTGTGGTCATGTTCATCCCCGGCGAAGGCTTCGTCGCCGATGCAATGAAGGCCGATACCTTGTTGCTTGATGATGCAATGAAACAACGAGTTCTCGTGGCATCTCCTGTGAATTTGTTGGCCTTATTGCTCACGGTGGCAAAGGGTTGGCAGTCGCACAAACTTAATGAACATGCAGAGATGGTGGCCAAAGAAGGCAAGGATCTCTATGAACGCGTGAGCAAAGTGCTCGATGATGTGGTGAAGATGGGCAATGCCTTGGGTACTGCCACATCTACTTATGACGCGATGATTGGTTCTATTGAGACTCGTCTCATGGTGACGATGCGCCGCTTGAAGGAATTGGGTGTGGTGCAAGAGAACGCACCCGAGAAGAATCTCAAGCCCATCGGCCAGGTGCCTCGGGTGTTGCGAGTACCAGAGGTCACTTCGCCTATTGCCGAAATTGAATAGCGCGTTACAGGCGACGTAGGTGTACGTCGGTCACGCGGTGATCGTGGCCTTTTTGCACCAACAGTGATGCACGCGACTTGGTGGGTTCAATATTTTCCACCAAGTTTTTTCCGTTAATTTCTCTCCAGATAGCGCGCGCAGTGTTCACTGCTTCTTCATCGGTGAGATGTGCATAGTTCTGGAAGAAGCTATTGGGGTCGCGAAACACAGTTTCCCGCAGAGCTTGAAAACGTTCTACGTACCACTGTTCAATATCTTGTTCTTCTGCATCGATGTAGATGGAGAAGTCAAAATAGTCAGATACGAATTCATTGGACTCAGAGCCCACCTGCAATACGTTTAAGCCTTCCAAAATCAAAATGTCGGGCTGACGAATGGAGATCGCATCACCTTCCACAATGTCGTACACCACGTGGCTATAGACAGGTGCGCGCACTTCGCTTGCGCCACTTTTTAAATCACGCAGAAACTGCAAGAGAGCCTTCGTGTCGTAGCTCTCGGGAAAACCCTTACGGTTCATGATGCCACGGTCTTGCAACACATTATTTGGGAAAAGAAATCCGTCGGTGGTGATGAGGTCCACTCGAGGGTGATCTGGCCAACGGGCGAGAAGTGCCTGGAGAATACGAGCAAACGTGCTCTTACCTACGGCAACACTTCCGGCAATTCCAATGACGTAGGGCACCTTTGGTGCCATTGCACCCAAGAACGTTGCAGACACTTTGTGCAAGTTCTGTGTGGCGCTCACATACAAGTTCAACAATCGGGTCAGCGGCAAATACACTGCGGCCACTTCATCAAGATCAATTTTTTCGTTGATGCCTCGAAGTGCTTCAAGATCTCGTTCTCGAATGGTGAGGGGAGTTGCTGCACGAAGATCGGCCCATTCCTCACGATCAAAGGCGAGGTATCGATCTGAGTTGTTGGGGTCAATCACGGGCTAGACGCTAGGTGCTAATTGCTACCGATTCCAAGGTGCGCTGGGAGATACTGCTCCTGCACCGCCGGTAAGAACCTCCACACCATCTTTGGTGACCACCATGGTGTGTTCATACTGCGCTGTGCGGCTTCCGTCTGCAGTCACCGCTGTCCAGTCGTCATCCCACATCTTGTGGCGTGTTTCGCCACTTGCAGTAATCATTGGCTCAATAGTGAAGGTCATGCCTTCACGCAAGATCATGGTGTTGCGTGGGTCGTAGTAGTGCAGCACTTGTATGTCGGTATGGAAGTTCTCACCAATTCCATGACCAATAAATGCGCGCACCACACCGTACTTGTGCTTCTTTGCATGTACTTCAATAGCGCGACCAATTTCATTAATCATCACGCCAGGCTTCACTACTTCAATGCCATGCCACATGCATTCTTCGGTGACAGCCATGAGGTCTTTGTCTTGCTGTGAAATGTCGCCCACAGCAAATGTTGCGTTTGTGT
This sequence comes from Ilumatobacteraceae bacterium, assembly GCA_044348855.1. GTDB lineage: Bacteria > Actinomycetota > Acidimicrobiia > Acidimicrobiales > Ilumatobacteraceae > UBA2093. The sequence continues at coordinate 4,521 of JBIKSB010000010.1, forward strand.
CACCGTGCACACCATTCAAATAAATGGTGACATCTAAGTTGATGACATCGCCATCTTCTAACACGCGAGAATCTGGAATGCCGTGACAGATCACTTCATTCACACTGGTGCACACACTCTTTGGGTAACCGTGATAATTCAACGGACTGGGGTAGCCACCCATTGCAATGCATGCGTCATGTACAAAAATGTCGATCTCATCTGTAGTGATGCCGGGACGCACCATTTCACCAGCACGGCGCAGAATGTCTTTTGCCGCTGCACCTGCAACACGCATGCGCTCAATCACATCTGGTTCTTTAATTCGGCTTTCGTTGTAGCGAGGCACAATGCCGGTCTCTGCATAGGGCGGCTTCACAATGGAGTCTGGAACGTAACGCATAGGGCTCACGATTCCTGGCTGAATGCGACCCTCGGTACCCTTGTGGCACCTCTTATATTTACGGCCACTTCCACACCAGCACGGGTCATTCGCCGCGGGAAGTGTTTGTGGAATTTGACTCATACCCCTTCAGGCTACGCGCCAATTGGGCCCTGACACTCCATCCCAGTATGCGCAATTTTCCTAGCGGGCATCAATCCTGTCTTGGACATTAACTCTAAGAAGTAAGAAGTCTTTCTGCGGCCAGTGCAACAAGTCGGTCTACTTCCCCTGGGGCCACACCTGCAGTCACGGTTTCATAGCGCATGTCTGCGCCGTCTTCAGCAAAGTGTGCAGCTAAGGGGAGGTAGCGCAGATGTGCATTGGCTAATCCAACCGCAAATGCATCAGAACAATTGACAAGTGCGGACCAAAGTTGGCCCACACCTACAAGTACTTCACCAGGAAGAAAGACAAAATGCGCGTGATCAAGAATCATTGCCTGAAGTGGGGCACTCAATGGCACCGAGTTACCGTGTCGCGCCATTCTGGCGGATAAGCCCAAGAAATAGCAACATGCAATCATCAGTTCACGCATGTCGTCGTCATTCATTTTGGCGTCGATAACCGCTGAGGAGCATTCGGCCCACAAGTGGGACATCGGAATTCTCTCGATGAAATCCTCACCGAGATGTACTTGAAGGGTATGAGTGACATCGCGAAGTCGCGCGCTGGCTTCTGTGTCGTTGAGCCCTGCGTTGTTGGGAACTACATCAGCAAAAGTTGTTATGAATCGGAATGTTCCCTCCGATGTGTGTGCACTTACGAGTGCTTTGCGTGTGGTACGCACCACCTCGTCGGCTAATAGACGACCAATGTGTTCTGTCAGTGAGTCATCTGTTCCTACATATCCTCGGGGATCAAGCGCATCGCATCGAGGTGAAGTAAGAGGTACGACGTCACCTTCAGTTGTGTTGACAAACATCGCAATAGCGCCAGGGATTGTCTCTTCTACGCACTTCTTGGCGACGCCGGGATAATCAGAGGACACAAGCATGTTGTCCCAACCAAATGTGGTGGGGTGACATCCTGCACCAAAGAGGACAGCAAATATTTCATTTGATGATTCCTCCATGAATGTCACAATGGGAACACGTGTATCTACCAACGACGCGTCATCTGGTCGCCAGCGATTGAATCCAATCTGTACTTCACCGGTCAAACTCACCACACGGGCCGTAGTGCGGTCTAGCCATGCCGACTCAATTGCACGCAAGATTCCACTGACGAGCAACTCCATGAATTCGGTATTTGGTCCATGCAAATCTGCAGGGTCATGTGGAAGTGGGGCTGAATGGGAATGGGTCGCGGTGAGAATGAGGCGCGAAGGGTCGCACCATGAAAAGCTCGCAAGCTTTTCGGCAATGGCAACTTTTAACGCAGAAGGAATCGAGATGAGATCTACCGTGACGAGAATAAGAGGAGAGTGGTCTCCAATACACAACGCTGTAGCTGTTATTGAATCATGTACGCCTTCTGATGGTGTCGTACGTTGACCGTAACCTCCTAAGAGAACCGGAAAATGAGGAGTTACATCTTGCTTAGATGCACCTGCTGAAATTCGAATCACTTTCTACCCCCCGATAGTGAATGTGTATTTCTTTAGACGAATCTTGTCACAACAGCGATGCAGCTTCGTTGTCGATAAAAACGTGGAGATTTGGGTGCGCTCGCAGAAATGATGCAGGACACTCTGCTGAGACAGGTTCACTTAGTGCACTTTGTATGGCATGAGCTTTTGCTGATCCAAATGCAAGAAGGATGAGGACTTTGGTGTCGTTGATATCAGCAATTCCACGTGTGACTGCATGTATTGAATCATCGGTGTCTGGCCATAGGGCTGGATCAAGATCTCCAATGGTTGTTGGAGCAAGACTGACAAGGTGGGTACGTGACGATGCAGATGTGCCGGGTTCATTGAAGCCAATGTGACCGTTTCTTCCAATTCCCAATATCTGCAAGTCGACAGCAAGATCTTTAGTGGCGCGCATGAAATCTTCTTGAATCGTCTCTGGTGTGTGTAGTGCCAGGTTTGGGCCGATCAATTTTTCACAATCCGGATCAAAGGCACCAATGAAGTTCTTGGACAGTTGGTACCGAAAACTTCGTGGGTCTGATGGCTCAATATTGACGAATTCATCCAACATCACCCAGGTGGCATGTTCTAGGTTGATGTCTCCTTGTTGATACATCTTTGTGAGTTGCGCATAAACACCAAGAGGTGATTGACCAGTCGCAAGGCCGATGACTGGGTGTTCGAGAGTCAATGTTGTTGCAATGAGGTCTGCCGCGAGTCGGGAGCACTGCTGTTGACTGGCGACGTGAACGTTGACCACCGCACCTACAGTAAACAACTTGCCTCATTCTGTCAAGCCACTTGACAGAATGAGTGATGTGGCGCACAATTACTGGGTAGGGGGCTTAAGCCGATGGGACACGAATCGAATCGCAACATTGTGTTGTCTGCAAACGAGTCGTTGGTTCTAGGATCCCTTCTCAACGGTGAATCACTCACACGGGCTCAAATTTGTACACGTACAGGGCTATCGCGTCCAACAGTTCTTGAAGTGTTGGCGGCAATGTCACATGACGGACTAACGAGTGTGCACAGACCTGCATTGGGCGGTAACGGACGTACTCCGGAATTCATTTCATTAGATCCCACGCGCGTTGTTGGATTTGCTGCTGATGTAGGCGGCTCAAAAGTGGTTGCGGCATTAGTCGATTTCACAGGACGGGTGCTTGCAGAACATGTAGTGAAAACTGAGGCACACGCAGTACGTGTGGCGGAACAACTTGGAGAATTGCGTAGAAGTCTTGCGGCAGAAGCACGTGTGCCTCTGCGATCTATCTCCACCGCAGTTGTGGGTCTACCTGGAGTTCTTGGAGATGATGGACACATCACACACGGAGAGAACATCAAAGGACTCGATGCCCAGGATATGAGATTGTTGTTGCGTCAACATCTCAAATGTCCCGTCAGAATTGAGAATGACGTAAACCTTGCTGGTCTTGGTGAACTTGATTGCACCGCAGATGATGTAGATGGCATATTTGTATTAATCAGTCTTGGTACCGGACTGGGGATGGCCATACTTCACGAAGGGCACGTGATTCGCGGTGCCCATGGGCGCGCTGGTGAAATCGCATTTCTTCCACTGTTCAATAATCACGATAATCCTGATGCAAGAATTCACGGATCTTCTGAATTGATGACGTCGGGTCCAGCACTCGAGCGACGCTATGTTGAACGAGTTGGTGCGGGCCAATCTGAGGTGTCGGCTGCGTCCATTCTTGAATTGTCCAATCAGGGAGACTCAATTGCTTCAGAGGTTGTAGGTGATTTCGCTACTGACCTTTCTCGAGTCATAGTCAGTGTTGTAACTGTCTTAGATCCCACGCGTGTGGTGCTTGCAGGCGGTCTTGGTGCAAATCCTTTACTACTTCAACCTCTGTTGAAGGCTCTTGAAGGTCTTATACCGTTCGCTATTGATGTAAGGACATCACAACTAGGTAATCGCTCTGGGATTTGTGGAGCACTTGCTCTTGCTCGCGATGAAGTTCGTCGCATCTTGACAGGAAAAGTCATTAAGGACTCAGGGGTGCCACTGCGCGAGAAGGTACGCAGTGTCGTATGAGAAGTAAAAAAGTAGAGGAGTAATGAGATGAGCGTTGCCAATCTTGCGTTGTACGGCGGGTCACCAGTTCGTAGCGAGGCATTCCCCGAATGGCCTACTGCAGATATTCGCGAACGTGAACTGTTGCTTGAAGTTCTCGATAGTCGCCGATGGTGGGCAACGCAAGGAACCAAGGTACGTGAGTTTGAATCACAGTGGGCTCATGTCCATGGCGCCGAGACTTCCATTGCGGTGACCAACGGTTCTCATACTTTGGAAATTGCGTTGTTGGCACTGGGTGTGGGTGAAGGCGATGAAGTCATTGTGCCCAACTGGACCTTTGTGGCCACAATTGCTGCAGTGCTCATGGTCAATGCCGTTCCCGTGATTGTCGATGTCGAACTTGAAACTGGGTGTATTGATCCAGAAGCTGTGCGGGTTGCTGTTGGACCTCGTACGCGGGCGATTATCCCTGTGCACATTGCGGGAAGTGTTGCCAATATGGATGCACTAAACGAGATAGCACAACAACATGAACTCGTCATCTTGGAAGATTGCGCACATGCACATGGGTCAACATGGCGAGGAGTGCCTGTAGGAATGCTGGGAGATGCTGGTTCGTATTCCTTCCAATCATCCAAGTTGATGACTGGGGGCGAAGGCGGTGCAATTGTGTCGCGACACCCCGAAGTATTAGCGCGTGCGCGAAGTTTTTCTGATTGTGGTCGTTTACCAGGTGAATGGTTCTATTCTCACTATCTTCTCGGCGGGAATTATCGTATGACCGAGTGGCAAGGTGCTGTTCTGCTCGCCCAACTCGAAAGATTCCCGCAACAACAACAAATACGTGCTCGTAATGCAGACATGTTGAATCACGAACTTGCCCAGATTCCCGGAATTCATCCCCAAGGCCGTCATCCTTCATGTACCACTCAAGGAAATTATTGCTATGTGGTGCGCGTAGATGAACAACGGTTTGGCATGAGTCGTGATGTATTGCGTGAAGCGCTGATTGCTGAAGGAATTTCATTGACAATGGCGTATCCACCATTAACACGGCTTGATGTATTTGCCGACCCCGATGGATTTGCCCCGCGCCTTAGGAACCGCAAAGGCATGCAGGATTTTTCGTCCCTTGACCTTCCTGTGAGTGACCTTCTTGCAGATACCACACTGTGGTTCACAACCTCGGTGCTCATGGGAAGTGAGAATGATGCACGAGATGTTGTACGGGCAATGGAAAAGATTTATGCACATCGCGATGAGATCACCGCTCATGGCTGAAATAGGTATTCCATTTAGTCTCGTCGAGTCAACCTTTGCTGCGACTCTGAACGACTTGGGCAGTGTTGTATTAGTTGTGAATGATCCACCGTGGTCTCACCTTGCAAGCTCTATAGCTACTCCTGATTCTGTTGTGCAGGCGTGGAATATGGACATTGAGCACCTTGAGTCTGTGGCGAGTACGTCACCTCGTGGCGAGACCGTTGTGGGCGTAGGTGGAGGAACTGCGATGGATACCGCCAAGTTTCTTGCATGGAAGCTTGGGCGACCACTTGTGCAGATTCCATCAATCACATCTGTAGATGCTGGATTCACTGACGCGGTTGGAGTGCGAGTAGACGGGAACGTGCGCTACATAGGAAACATCCGCCCAGAAAAAGTGGTTCTTGATACGGCACTTGTATGTGGAGCACCGGCACATTTAAATCGTGCAGGAATTGGCGACATCATCTCGTGTGCAACAGGACTTTTTGATTGGCGTTTCGCGTCAAGCCAAGGAATTGGCCACGAGTGGCGTGATGATCTTGCAGAACTTGGCGAAAAACTTCTGGTTGACCTTGCAGACAACTTGGACGAGATTGCCCGAGTTACACCTACGGGTGTGCGTTTTCTCGCTGAGTCGTATCGTGTAATCGGGGCTGCATGTGCTGCTGCTGGCCACAGCAGATTTGAGGAAGGTTCTGAACATTTTTGGGCCTATGCATACGAGTCACTCACGGGTGCACATCCGGTGCACGGGGAAATTATTGCTTTCGCTGTTGTGGTGATGGCCCATGTGCAAGGAAATGAACCCGAGCGTTGGCGAGATCTTGTTGTGCAGTGTCAGGTGCGCGCCAATCCGTTAGATATTGGGATTACTCACGATGATTTTGTAAGAACTTTTATGAATCTCAATGAATACGCACAAAAGCATTCTTTGGACTACAGCATTATCAATGAAGTTGAATTCACACCTGATGTGGTGAATGCAGCATGGGAATTTGTCATTCAAATACCACGACAAGGAAGTATCTCGTGAAGTTTGCATTATCTGGATATGGCTGGGCAGCGCGCATGCATGCAAAGGCAATTCGCCTTGCAGGCCATGAAGTCGTGGGCGTATCAGGTCCCCATGAGGAACGCCGCACGGCCTTTGCAGAAAAACAAGGTTGCCGATTTTCATATCCAACGGTGGCTCAGATGCTTGATGAATCAGATGCAGAGGCTCTCGTCGTATGTAGCCCTAATGCATCTCATCATGGTGACACTCTTGCGGCAATCGAATCCGCTGTCCATGTACTTGTGGAAAAGCCAGTGACAGTCACGTTGGAGCAATGTGACGAGATTATTGCACTAGCTACAACTTGCAACGTGACGGTGGGGGTTGGTCATATGTGGCGTCATCACCATGATGTAATTGCCCTGCGTAACACCATCGAGTCGGGCGCACTTGGTCGAATTGTTCGCACGCATGGTTGGGGTGTGCACGCCAATTGGGGACCATCGGGTTGGTTTGTTGATCCAGTTCTCTCTGGCGGAGGTGCATTAATTGACATGGGTATTCATGCAATTGATACCGCACGGTTCTTGCTAGGTGATCCCGAACCAATCCGTGTTCAGGCAAGTATTGGCTTTGGTCAATTCAGTGATGTAGTTGTGGATGATGACGGCGTTCTGATTATTGACTGGGACAATGGTGTGCGAAGTGTGATCGAGTTTGGTTGGTGGCAACCAGTTCTTGGTGGACTTGAGGCAGACACAAAGGTGTACGGCACAAAAGGTACTCAACAGATGTGGTCCAATTTCAATGAATTCGGGTCCGATTACCAACATTGTGGTGTTGAGATGTATGCAGAACAAATTCGTGATTTTGTTGATGCTTGTCGTACGGGTCGTGACCCCATTGGTTCACTCGCTGTGGGTCGCACTGCTCTTTCAATTGTGCGTGATGCCTACAACTCTGCCAGGTGACATCAGTCTTTTCGAGAGATGCCAAATCGATCTAGCCACACACCTAAACCACCGAATCGTGTGACACGAAATTCTTCAGCTGCTTCAAGTCCGTGAAGTGCTCCGATGCGACTTGCGCCTGCACGCAAGAGCGGCTCCATCAACGGTTGTACATTTCCACTTTGCAGCACCTCTTCGAGAAGTGGCACGTCATATCCACCCGTGTCGGCTTGGAGCATTAGTTGATGGGCGTAATTGACCATCATCGTCCTATGAGTACAGGCTGCCTCAACTTTGCGCGTCAAGGTTGAAGAGATGTCTACGACATCGGTGACCTCTCCTACTGCACGGCCAAAATACCAACGTTCAAAACATCCGTGCGGTGCAAGTCCCTCATCGAAGTGCTCGGGATGGTGCTTATCGAATTGGCTTGTCCAGAAAGCTTCGTCGGTTGCTCGTGCAATCATCTTGTGATCTTCGTTATCTTCAGCAAATTGGCTAAAAGGATCGAAAGTAACAAGTGTGTGAGGCTTATGAGTTCTTATTTGGCGAATGATTTGCTCACGAATGATGAGCTCACTCGCATCGCCGAGTGAATCAGTGGGCCAACCCAACTCAACTACTTCAGAAACTCCAAGAATTGCCATGGCCGCATCAAACTGTTGCTTGTTGTGTGCAGTCGTTGCGGATTCGTCGAGGTTCCAAGAATCCCACCGGTCATCAGTGGCTCGAACTACTACAACGCGCCATCCACAATCAGCCCATCGCGCAACCGTCCCACCAAGAAACAAGGTGGGATCATCTGCATGTGCCACCACAACAAGTACGGTTCGATTTTCCCCAGGTGGGATCGCGGTAATGGTTGCCATGCCCCGACGATAATCGCTCGGCCCTATGTGAATGATGAGGGATCTGGCACCACTAAGGGTTCGCACTCGTCGTTCTCTCGCAAGCGCA
>JBIKSB010000149.1:0-3497 GCA_044348855.1 Ilumatobacteraceae bacterium
TAGGCCTGCTGGCTTGAATTCAAATGGGGCACCAAGTGCATCTCCAGCAGCAGCGCCAATAAGGGCTCCTACTGCGGAATGCATCTGAGGACGGGTGAGGGATGCTGCGTGAACAGCGGAAGTGGTTGGCTTCATAGGTTTCTCCTAAAAGATGAGGAACAGATGGACTACCCATCGGTTCTAAACGGGTGATTGAGATACGGACGTTGAATACAAGCTGCCAATGGACAGCAGTTCATGCGATGACGCATAGTGGGCGTGCACGCCCAGCCGTATCGGTTAGATCACCGTCTCACGCTTCAGGAGAGATGGGGAGAGAAAATTGGACATGACACTGCTGCTCACAACGTTGTGTTGGGCTTTTTCTGCAGTAATCAATCGGTCCAATATGTTCTCTTTTCTCTACGGGTTCGCCCAGTATACATTCCTAAAAAAAATCGCATTTTCAAAGACGCAAGGTCTTTGTTTCATCGATTTCTGACAGGTGGGGACTATACACGAGGGGTGTGTCATAGTTATTTTGAGCGTTACGCAACTAACTTGAAGCGGGCCAAGAGTCGCCCACCCCTTCTCTATAGTGCCTTCATGATCAATGTCATCAAGAGCACATTTTCAGGCACCGGACGCGAAGGCGACTTTTCTTGGATGATTGAACAGCCGCATCATGCACGCACGCTTTTTCTTTTCAATGACAATGAGGGCGAGTTCTATGCACATTTCAATGAAGGACCACATCAGTGCACCGCAGGCGGCGGAAACGCTGCCATTCGTCCGTATCAGTGCCTTCCGGAACCTCGTGCCGCAGGTATTCCCACGGGCACCTACGACAAGGGCCCTCATTACATGGGGTACTCCTCACTTGATGAACAAGTAACTCTTGCAATCCTCGATTCCATGACCCAGATTTTTCTCCTGTTGTCAACTGGTCGATATGAATCTGTTGCCTTCAGTTGGAATGACGACACCAAACTTGGCGGGCGAATCTTCAACACGTCACAAGTAGTGCGCGATTACATCGTTGGCCAAATCTATTCAGTTGCCGAATTGAACTAGGCGGATTTCAGATGGGTTTATTCACTGGCTTTCTTCTCTATCAAGCAGGTAAACGGCGTGGGCGTAAAGAACAAGAGCGCCGTCAAGCCCGTGACCACTACGACGAACGTGACCCCGAATGCATTAACTACGGCTCGTTCTGTATGAATTACGGAAGCTGTGATGGCATGCAATGTGAATACGACTGACGCCACAGCTCAGGTATTCAATTAGCCAACTAGTCACCTATCTCCTCTAGAGCGGGCACAATTCTCGCATTCGTGGCTACACACGCCGCTTTACAGATTGCCTCTATCCGGCCTTCACGCAGTGAGTACCAGACTGCACCATCCACAACATCGGCTTCCCGATAACGCTCTGAGCGCACCAAAGCTGTGACGTGTCGCACACAATCAGCAAGCGAGAGCGATGGAATTTCAGCCAGTGAAGGTGCCATCACCTTCCACTTCATCCAATCAAAGGGCTGGATGAGCCGGACCCCAGCAAGCAAACTGACCACAGTTGCAAGATCAGACTCGGTAGGTCTCTCGATATCTCGAGCGGTTGCAAGACCTGCGAACAGATCCTCCCACTTTTGTTCAATATCTTGTGGTGTGTTCTTCATCATTCCCCTTTTTGTCATGGGCACTATACATATTTGATTTTTTGAGTTTTTGGGTGCAGTCCAGCATGACTAAGTTGAACTTATGGCTTCGCGCAAAATCACTTCTACTCCTTCCGCCGAGGAGATACTTCGCACGTACAAGGATGTTGCGATTCGAATTGCCCACAGATTGACCTTGAACGATTCCTATTTGAACCAAGTAAGCGATGACATCGCCAATAAAGCACTTATTGAATTAGCGCGAAAAATGTCGGTCGAGACCGTTGATAATCCCCCAGCGTTTATGACCTGGAAAATGAAAAACCTCAAACTCGACTACCTTCGCCAAAGAAAAGGCGAAATCAGTCGTCTTGTTGTGTGGAACGAAGAAGCCATGGCTGTCCGGGCCAAGCGACTCGATGACAATGTCGACACACGCCGCCATTGGTTTCATAGTCGGGGTCTCTCTCTCGACGTCATTTCACAAGAAGAAGAGGAGATGGCTAATTTTCAGGCCCTTGCAATGACTGAAATCCTGCCTGACGACTCCGATCGCGAGATACTCCGCTTGCGTTTCTATGAGACCGAGATGTCAATCGCTGACATCGCTCGTGCGCATGGCAACCGCACCCCAGCCTCAATGGCTAATCACCTGCGCAAACTTCTTGGAGGCCCAACTGAACCAGGAGCACTCACCTCGGTACGCGACGTCATCGGTGAATTGTCTCTTGCAACAGCAAAATCATTCTGTGATGAAATTGTCTTTTTAGATGAAAAGGCAATGGTGTCGGATCCAATTGGTGCGGCCATTGCCCATTTTGAGATTGCCAGCTCTTACTCACAGGCTCACCAAGAACGTGCCGCCACAGGTATTGCCCACCTGCGTTGGATTCAACGTAATCAGCCCACCAACCGAGGCCTGCCGAACAAAGTTTTGAACCGCCTCATTCGCGCCGCATGTTTCTATGTTGTGGAAACAAACGATGCTCGCCATGACCAATATGACGATCTAGGTCTCCACGACGACGTCAATGTAGTAGCCGCAGTACAACGTGCGGTCCGCAAATATCGCAACTGATAAAACCCTCCTCTAGGAATCGTCAGTACAGATAAGGACAGCCACACAAGGTGGTTGTCATTGTCCGAAAGGCGAGTCCATGTCCACTTCATCATTTTCCATTGAGCGTCCACTCCGACCAGCTAACCCAGAGACGCTGTGGCGCGAGATTTGTTGGGTCACTGACCAATTGGCAGTCAGCGGGGATCTTTCATCACGTAAGGAACACGCATTAGCGCAACTTCGTGCATGGGAAGAAGCAGGAATTACCGACGTATTTGACATGCGCGGTGAAGCAGATGATTCTGAGTTCATTCACTCCAATTCCACCATTACCAGTCACTGGTTTGGGGTGGATGACAATGGCGGCACACGAAGCGACGCATGGTTCGATGCACTCACCGCGCAGGCTCTTGAGGTACTCACCGACCCCACTCGGCGTGCACTTGTGCACTGTCACATGGGAGTTAACCGCGGACCTTCGGCGCTATACGCAATCTTGCTACACCAGGGATGGAATCATGTTGATGCATTGCGTCATATTCGCGATGCGCGACCCATTGCAGGAATTATCTATGCGGCAGACGCTGCATCGTGGAAAGCACGACGCGATGGGCTTGACAGCGAAACTGTCCAATCACGTGTCGACGATGTTCAATCCTGGTTCGGTCGCAACCCCTTGGATATCGCGTATGTCATCCGGCGAATCGGCAGTCAGTTCGCTCGCTAATTCGTCTTGTTCGGGCTGTCCGGCGGCCGAGGTTGCTTTATCGATGAACTGTTGCGTACCAACAAGCGCTAGGT
>JBIKSB010000011.1:0-12666 GCA_044348855.1 Ilumatobacteraceae bacterium
GTTGTGCGTGCGCTACCTGCAGCATCGACTCCAATCGTTGCAGATACGTCGATTTCAACAGGTGAGAAAATCACCGTCACCTTCGGTGGTTTCAGACCATTTGAAACTGTGCAATTGATTGTGGCTTCCACACCACGCGTCATCGGATCTGGCACTGCAAACGCTCAAGGAGTTGTCACACTTCAAGGAAACTTGCCGGCAAATCTCTCCGCAGGTTCTCACACACTTGCAGTCTTTGCGCCCACCAGTGGAATTGGTTTCACTCAGAAAATCACTGTGTCGCCTACAACTTTGCCTGCCACAGGTTCCCAGCAACAGATAATTCTGTTGACGATGGCTTTGTTCTTGCTTGGCGCAGGATTAGTCATGCGTCGCACAACAAAGACGTCCATCTAGCCTGTCGGCACACTGGCGCTCCCGGCATGAATCGAACATGCGACCTGCGGTTTAGGAAACCCAAATCATCTGTCCAACTATGACTTGACAGATTCCGTTAATCCTGGAAATAGCGCATCTGGGGGGAGTTCTGTCTGGGGACGTCCAACCGCATCCAAGTGGTCTGTGCAACGAGTTGTGCAATGGCACAGCTACACAAACTTGAAGAACTTATCCCATACTTCGCAGAGTATGTAGTGGATACTTCGCTTCGAGACCTCGTACATGATTTTTGCCATTTCATCCTCTGACCACTTGTCCTCACGGAAAAAGAAGGAACTCCGATTAAAGATTCCTCCTTCACCCTCACCCACCACTGAAATCTTGTTCCGCGGTCCAAATATTGCGATTGAATACGATCCGCAACCACCATTTGATAGTGGCGCCCCATCAAGAGTCAGTCCTGAATTCAAGAAGTTCGCACTGAGTATCTTCGCCAATCCCAATCGATAACAGCGGGATGCATTAGGTCTAGCGCTCCCGGCAGGGATCGAACCTGCGACCTGGTCATCCACATTCGGCTGGAATGGATGGAGCGAAGCCCCAAAGCGCAATGAAGAAATCTTTTTACCCCGATATTTGCTCCAAACGTGAACAAGCGAGTCCTAACATGCCGTGCATCGCTTCATGAACGTCAGTTGTCTCCGACATCGGCGTCGTACGTCCTCAGGAGAACTGAAAAACAATGAAACTTCGCGTAGCACTCTTGGCTCTTGTGACCGTGATCACCGGGACCATTTTCGTCACCAACTCATCTCTGGCCACGTCAGCCACATACTCCGACACCGGCACCCTGACGACAAACGGCACTTGGGCCAACACGCTCACGTTCGCTGATCCGAACGTGAGCGCAACTTTCGATGTCACAAACACTTTCTTCAAAGCTCTTACTACGACCAACACCTGCATGCAATCAGATGCATGCGGCTGGTGGGGAGTTGAGGGTGCAGACGGCTTCTACTGCGCCGATCTGGCAACTAACGCCAATGCCGCGTGCAGAGCAACAAGCTTGACGAACTCAGCCCTCGCATTCTCGCCAAGTTCTGTCGCCGACACCAAAGGTGTTACTTGGACCTGGAGAGCCAATCCTCTCTGTGGCGTAAGATACCCGAAGCCGTCTGATCCGAATATCGTCTGCTCGAACGTTTCGGTTGTGACGATCCAATTTTCCGCGCCCGTATCAAATGCGATCATCCATCTCGCGAACATTGGGGGCATCGGCAACCGAATTACATACAGGTCAGACGACTTCTCTCGGGGGTTTGACTGGACGTTGTACTCAAAGTGGAAGTTGACCTCTGGCCAGAGAATCGAAATGCTGTCCGGTGAGAGAACCACGAACATCACCGTCGACGGGAACACCATTCGCAGCAAGTACATCCCGCAAGGGGTCGGGGCTCGCCCCGGTGTAGGTGAGTGCGCCTACAACTCCCAAACCTGTCGAAACAAGAATGGAAGCGGTTCTGGCTCCTTCTTGATTCACGGAACGTACTCCGCAATCACGTTCGACATCGATCTCGGATTCAGTTTGGTGAATTACGGCTGGAATGAGACGTCGACTGATGCGCTGGTCGACTCGATTGGAAACACAAACAATCAACTCAACGAAGGAGTATCGGTACAGATCTCCTTCTATAAGTCAGGCCCAGCCCTGCCCACGACAACTACCACTGCCCAGTCGACTCCAACAACCCAGACCTCTGCCACTTCAACACCGACAGCTTCCCCGACACCCCGACGCGCCGCAAGCTCGTCGGAGGCGGAACAAAACTTGCCTGAGACGGGATCATCCGGGGAACGTGGCGCTTTGGTCGCCGTCCTGTTGATGTTCATCGGTGGACTCTTGGTGTTCCAAGGTCGACAACGGAGATGGCACTAGACCTTTTCCACTATCTTGCCAATCTAAAGACACTGATTCGAACTTGAAGATACAATCTTGGCGCTCCCGGCATGATTTGAACATGCGACCTGCGGTTTAGGAAACCGTTGCTCTATCCCCTGAGCTACGGGAGCGGGGGATGGTGCGAAATGTGGTGCGAAATTCGCCGCCATATTCCGTGTCATCACCCATGACGCTACTAGTACCGGCCAAAACCGAAAGGAAATAGGCAAACGTCTCTGCCGGACCCTTGATTCCCCGAATTCCTAGCGTTAGGACGAACGAGATTCATTCCTCGAGAGGCCGTTTGAGGGCACGGCAATTCATTCATGAGTATTGCAGGTACCTATAATAAATAGTGTGTGTTTAATAAAACTACGCCAGTTCTCCTTTGCCGTCTGCTTTTTGATGATCGCATCGTCCTTCTTTGTGGGAATCAATGCCATCCACCCTCAAACAGCCTCGGCAGCAATTGGGTCTGACCTCAACTTTCAGGCTCTTTCATTTCAGCCCGAAGCTGAACTCTTTCGCGCGAGCTCGAATCTGAGCCCTGGTTTTAGTCTTCGATACGAAAATGTGGCAACCATCGACGGTGCCGTCATTGATGCACGGGTCACGATTGTTGCCCAAAGCGGCAATGTCGATAATGAGCTTTCTACCTTTGACCAATACGACAACACCCAACATCTTTCAGCGCACACAGAACCGAGCAGCAGTGCAGAAGCTTCAGGAAAATTTCGTATCGATTTTATTGCAGATGGAACTAATACTCCCGTCGTATTGCGCAATATTCGTGCATCAATTGCAGATATTGATGCACATGAGTTTGGGACGTTCTATGGCATTTCTCGATACCGACTCGCAACTGGTACTCAACTGAGCCGATCTGGATCGACTCCTGGCATTTACCGATTCCACAGTTCAACATCCGGAGGCAGCAACACCGATGAACTTCGAATTCTCGAAGTCGATTATGACGCAACGAGTTCAATCACAACCGAATTTGGCTGTCGCCAAAACGCAAATGTAGTTATTCTTGCGGGCGGCAAATGTGGCTTCACCGTCGTTGTTGGTACTCCAACTCGAACTCTCGGTGTTACAGAGACTGCCGTTGCTCGACCAACCTACACAGTTACCTATAACTCGAATACAGGCACTGCAGGAACAGTTCCCCCCTCGTCGACGGGGACCGGCGAAATCACGATTGCAGCCAACACAGGTTCGCTCTCTGAATCTCCCGGAGTATTTTTGGGTTGGAATACCTTGGCCAACGGAACTGGGGGTTCTTTCCCTCCCGGCTACACATTCGTGCCGACCGAGAATATGACTCTGTATGCACAATACGGTCCGGCTCCAGCCCCACCGGCCGCTGATAACGAGACATCATCGGGCCTTGTTGATGTGAATCAGATCATCAAAGTTTTAGAGGGCGACACTGCAGGAACAGGGGCGTTTCTTAACCCAAGTTCCATCGGCTTATGTGCCGTCGGAACACCAGATGGGTCCTGCACATCTAAATCATTAGTTGTACCGAATGAGGGTGAATACACCGTAGATCCGCAAACAGGAGTCGTGACATTCAACCCCGAGCCAACATTCACTGGTCCGGCGACAACAATAAAATATGTTGTCGCTGATTCGACGGGGCAGATTGCTCCAGCGACGATTGCGGTCACAGTTGTGGCCCCACCAAGTCCCACCTATCAACTGTCATACAACCTTGGTGGCGGCACCGGAACAACACCCACAACCGTCACCGGCCTCAACCAAGGCGACACCACCACACTCGCGGCCGGAACCGGATTCACCAAAACTGGTTTCACATTCACAGGCTGGAACTGCGACAACTCCATCGGCGCCAAAGCAGCCGGATCAATAGCAACACAACCAGCAGCAGATGTCGTGTGCACCGCACAATGGACCGCAGTAACCCCCACTGTGAGTCACCTGCCAACGACCGGACTCAATGCCGATCTTGGTCTCCAAATCGCAATATTGGTGCTAATGGTCGGATTTGTATTACTCCTCTTGAGTCATCGCTTTCAACGACGCTGGCTCCGAAAATAGAGAATTCTTCTGTCTCCACGACGCACGTTCCAAGAATAAGCGTTTCGCGTTCCAAACATTTTCTGACCAGGGCCACTACCCCATCAATACTGGGGTTGGGAATTACGCCAAGAGGGTCATGTTCTCTGGCTAAAAATCGCCGACACGAGAGCCACTAACTCAGAAGTCGCCTTTGCGGGCGACCCGGAATCAAACGGGGGCTGAGGGTCATATTCAATAGCTAACTGAATGGCCTTTGCCGTCTCGTCGCCAGCGAGATGTTGAACAAGCACTAGGCCCATGTCGATACCCGATGAAACACCTGCCGCAGTAATGACTTTGCCCACTTGCACAACACGTCGATCAGTGGGATTAGCCCCCAGTTCCGCTAGTCGATCGTATGAACCCCAGTGAGTCGTCGCGTCAAGACCATTCAACACGCCTGCATGAGCGAGAAAAATGGAACCAGTACAGACACTGGTAGTCCATTGTGTTGTCGGATGTATTCGTGTGATGAATTGCACGATGGCGTTATCTGCATCCACCACACGATCAGCAAAACCACCTGGCACCACCACAACATCAAGTGTTTCAATGTCACTAAATGTGTGGGTGGCGTTCAATGAGAGCCGGCCTGTGTGATCCATCACCGGACCTGCTGTTTCGGCAACGAAAAAGACGTCCAAACCAGGGACATCCACCAACGTTTGAAAAGGACCAACAATGTCCAACGCAGTGAACTTGGGATAGAGAACTAGGCCGATCTTTATCATTGGGAAATCTCCGAACATCGTGCTCTTGCATCCGACACAATCTTTTCTGCCGCCAAACGTCCCTCGTGGATGTTTTTCGAATCAAGACTTAACCATTCAAAAGTCGGTGTCGCATGGGCAAGTGCAAGAATCGTATGTGCGGCTTGATGACGTTCTTCTGCAGGAAGATTGGGAACTGCCAGTTCAAAACTGTCCATAAGTATTTCGAGAAATCTCTGATACATCCGACTCACGTTTACGCGGATTGCTTCATCCAAGTAGGATGCAGCAATCAATTGGTCAATTAATTGGTTGATGTGTGGTTCTAGAAAACTCGTCCCAAATAAAATTTCGATCTGAGCGTCAAGCCGATGTTGTGGTTCTATTGACGACAACGCGTTGAGCACAACGCCTTCCACCGACGCCATCGCACGATCAATAGCTGCAGCAATCATTTCTTCCCGAGTGCCCAGATAGTGATGCACTTTCGAGGATTGGGTCCCCGCCAATTTTGCAACGTCGGCAACGGTGAGCCCCGCGACGCCCTTTGACGTGATGATCCCGACCACTGCGTCGAGGAGTTCTTCTTGGCGGATAGTGCGCAAACTGGGCCGACCCATACATCTCCTTGGTTGGCTTGAAATCTAGGTGATTTTGAGACTGGAATTGTTTGTTAGATTAACTAGTCAATCAACTTAATAGGGGGAATTATGAAAGTTGTTGTTATCGGAGCTGGGCTCGCGGGGCTGTCGGCGGCGCGCCGTCTTGTTGCATCTGGGGCTGAAGTTGAAGTGCTGGAAGCACGTGATCGAGTGGGTGGAAGGACTCTTAATCATGTCTTTGACGATGGGGCAATTGTGGAAGTGGGTGGTCAATGGGTGGGACCCACGCAAGATCATGCGCTCGCCCTTATTGATGAACTGGGATTATCAACTTTTGACACCTTTGACACGGGTGATTACATCGTCTCTCTGAAAGGAAAGATCAAAAAGTTCACCGGTGACACTTTCGGTCTGCCACCGCATGTTCTTGTAGAAGTAGGCATTTCACAAAAGCGTCTCGAGAGAATGGCTGCCAAGGTACCGCTTGAGGAACCATGGACATCACCCAAGGCATCTGAGTGGGATGGACAAACACTCGAGACATGGCTACGCCAGCACTTACGTTTCGAGCAATCTCGAGATTTCTGGCGGGCAATTACTGCTGCGATCTTTAGTGCAGAAGCGACAGAAATTTCGTTACTGCATTTCCTTTTCTACTGCCACTCTGGCGGCATGCTTGACCGCTTAATGGGCACCGCAGAAGGCGCCCAAAAGAGTCGCATTGTGGGAGGGTCACAACTTATTTCTGAGACAATGGCGAATCAACTTGGTGGACATCTCCATCTCAATGAGCCTGTGGTCAGTATTTCTCAATCGGAGCGCGGAGTCGTTGTTCGGACGACTCAATCTGAATATTCAGCAGATGCGGCAATTGTGACTATTCCACAGCACTTGATTGGAGCAATCACATTTACGCCACCGCTTCCAACTGCACGTCAACAACTCGTTCAGAATGTGCCCATGGGTGCTGTAATCAAAATCATTGCCACCTATGACACTCCATTTTGGAGAGATGACAACATGTCAGGTTTTGGTGTCTCTCTTGATCACCCAGTTTCCATCACTTTCGATAACTCACCACCAGATGGTCGAAGTGGAATGTTGTTGGGATTCTTTGAAGGTGCACATGCACGAAAGGCCTCTTCTTTAAGTGTGCAAGAGCGACGCGAGATCTTCCTCAACACGTTGGTAGACCTATTCGGCCCAGCAGCTGCATCTCCTAATGAAGTAGTGGAGCTGGACTGGACTGCAGAACAATGGAGTGGTGGTTGCTATGGAGGTCACCTCGGACCTGGAGTGTGGACACAACTAGGAGAAGAACTCACCCGGCCATTTGGTCTCATTGAATGGGCTGGAACAGAAACTGCTGCAGAGTGGAACGGTTACATGGACGGAGCAATTTCATCTGGATACCTCGCCGCAGACCGCGTCGTTGCTAAGTCTCGTTCATGACAAATATTGTTCTGATTACTGCTGACAATCAGCCGCCAGACCTGCTCGGTTGTTACGGCAACCATGAGGTGTACACCCCGCATATAGACGACCTAGCCAAGCACGGAACCACTTTGACACGGTTCTATTGCACCAATGGGATGTGTTCACCGGGAAGAGCTTCTCTTTTGACTGGGCTCATGCCTTCACAACATGGTGTTCACAGTTGGTTGCGAGATGTGGATCTACGAAATTGGCCAGATAGTTGGTCTGCGATTCAAGAATTTGAATCGCTAGCAACAGTCCTCCAAGGTGCTGGCTATCACACCGCCATGGTTGGCAAACACCATCTTGGTCAACCACGAGTCCCGATTCCTGGTTTTGATGAAACTGTCACATTCGTTCGTGGCCATACTGAGGACTTCTACGACAACCAAGTCATTGATCACGGCAAAGAATACGAGGTCAATGACAGACACATTGTTGACTTTTTCACTGAGAGAGCAGTTGATTACATCGAAGAACGTGGGGACCAGCCATTCTTTTTGATGGTCAACTACGACGCACCGTATTTGCTACCTCCGACCAATCTTGGTCCAGATTTCCGTAATCGCTTCTATGAAATGTTCGTCGACAAAAAGTTCGATACTTTTCCACGCACGGCAATCTCTGATGAGATGTTGAGTCTTATTCGGGGCCCCGATGATCCGAATCGTTACAGCCGACACATGCTGTACAACTTGATGAGGATGCACAATGACCCCGCATCAATGGCCAATGTGTGCGCACAAATTGCAATTGTCGATGACGGTGTAGGCCAGATTGTCTCAGCACTCAAAGACAAGAACCTACTCGACGACACAATCATCATCTACACAGCAGATCAAGCCAACCTGTATGGGCAGCACGGGCTATGGGGACATACCATCCAGACGCGCCCTTCCCATTTATACGATGCCGCAGTGCGAATCCCCTTCATCGTGCGTCACCCTTCAGTGCCGAACGATTACGTATCGGACGCGCTGTGTAGTCAGATCGACCTGCCATCAACAGTTCTCGACATGGTTGGGACTACACGTCAATTTGACCAGTCAGCTGGCACCTCTTTTAAGGCACTGCTCCAAGGCGAAGATCATCAGCGCAGCGAAGTCTTTTTTGAACAAGAAGAGTCCCGCGGAGTACGGACAGATCAATTCTCTTATTGGTGTCGTCTTCCCGGGGCGGGACCGAACGTTCTCTTCGACCACACGAGCGATCCATTACAAACACAGAACGTGGCTGATCAACCTGAATATTCACATGTCGTTGAAGAACTTCACCTAAAGGTCACTGAATTCTTTGGTCAGTATTCAGATAACAAGTACGACATCTGGAAAGCCGGTCAAGCAAAAGGATCAATCTCCTCAGAGTCATTTCTTGCTCCCCTCATGCCAGAGGGCTGGACAGCAACTACAACATCAATCGCCTGAGGCTTTGACAATTCACTGACACGAAGAATGAAGATTCCGCGTTCCAAAAAACAGCGTTTCGCGTTCCAAACGTTTACTGAAACCCCGCCCGCTACCCCATCAACATTGGGGTTTGGAATTTCGCACCAGCCTCACGGGAGCGGGGATGGTGCGAAATGTGGTGCGAAATTACCCACCGCAATTTGCGTCATCAATAGAAAGGTTACTGGAGTGCGCCTAGGGAGAGAAGACCTCGTCGTCTATAGGATTTGACCTAATGAAATCCATTGGACTGGTTCTCTACCCTCGTTTCACCGCCTTAGATATCGTCGGACCATTTCAGACCCTGGTTGATGTTCCAGGCATGAATGTGTTTTTTGTGGCAGCACAGAAGGGCCCAGTCATCGATCATTCCGAGAAACTCGTTCTTGAGGCAACTCATTCATTTGATGAAATTGACGCTCTGGATGTTCTAGTTGTTCCAGGTGGATTCGCTGATCATGGCATCGATGAAACACACGATGTCGTTCAATTCATTCAAAAGATTCACCCCACCACAACCTGGACAACCAGCGTGTGCACCGGATCAATCTTTTTGGCGCATGCAGGAATCCTAAATGGACTTCGCGCGACAACTCATTGGGCTTCATACGAAAGACTTCGTGCACTGGGTGCATTCCCTACTGAACAGCGTGTTGTTCAAGAGGGAAAGATCATTACTTCTGCTGGAGTTTCTTCTGGAATTGATATGGGTCTGGCGCTAGTTGCTGCCCTTGAAGGCGACGAGATGGCAAAGGTGATACAGCTTGCCATTGAATATGACCCGCAACCACCGTTTGATTCAGGTGCGCCGTCGAAAGTGACACCGGAATTCAGAGATTTCGTCTTCGGCATCTTCAGCAACCCAGACCGATAGATGCTGGCGGCACCATCGGTGTCTCACGTGATGACCTCTTAAAATACCAACGACTACTAAAGCCCCAGCGACTATCCCATTGAGATTAAGGAAACAGGCAAACCAAGCTTTCTGCAGTTCAGCCCAGTAGACCGAACTGTTCTAGCCTTCCGCTTGTGGAGAATTCATTCGATAGTGAGGTCGATCAGTTTTTCGAGAAGTTACCTGCAATTCTCGAATC
The DNA here is from genome assembly GCA_044348855.1 of Ilumatobacteraceae bacterium. Taxonomy (GTDB): domain Bacteria; phylum Actinomycetota; class Acidimicrobiia; order Acidimicrobiales; family Ilumatobacteraceae; genus UBA2093. The sequence goes on from JBIKSB010000011.1 coordinate 9,730, forward strand.
TGCTGGACCCTCCTATATGGATCGTGCGCGCACCTGGCGCCGGGCACTATGGGATGCAGGACTCGCAGGATTTGGAATTCCGGTTGAATACGGCGGACGAGAAACTCCATCTGATGGTGGGAAAAGATTGCAACGATTGGCCCATGGGCGAGTTCCACCCGAAGAGAGCACCTTTGGAATTGGACTCAACATGGCTGTTCCCACACTTCTTCAATTTGGATCTGATGAGTTAAAGCAACGCTTTATCCCGTCGACGCTTCGAGGTGATGAGATTTGGTGCCAGCTGTATTCAGAACCTGGTGCAGGCAGCGATCTTCCATCGCTTTCCACCCGAGCAGTTCTCGATGGTGATGAATGGATTGTAAATGGACAAAAAGTGTGGACTTCAGGTGCGCAACATTCTGATTTAGGAATCTTGTTGGCTCGCACCGGCGATAGTCCGGGCAAATCTGGCATCACCATGATGGTGATACCAATGCGTCAACCCGGTGTTGAGGTGCGTCCACTACGGCAAATGACGGGCGATGCTGAGTTCAATGAAGTGTTCTTCAATGATGCAAGAGTTCCCAAAGCATGGGTCATTGACGAGGTGAATGATGGATGGCGTGCGGCTACTCAATTACTCGCGCACGAACGTTCGTCACTGGGTGCTGGCAGTGAAGACGGCGACAGAAAAGCTTCGGGTTCATCGGCTTTGCCGTTCCACTTTCTCCATTCACTGGCACATCAGTCGGGCAAGAACAAAGATGTCGTGATCAGACAAGAACTTGCCCGTGCGTATTCAGGTGAGATGGTCATGAATTGGTTATCCCATCGTCGCACTCATCCCAGCATCGGCAAGTTGTGGCGTACACGCCAGGCACGACATTGTGCTCATCTTGTAGGGATGATGGCGCCTAGTTTGATCGCACATGAAGACAGCCCAGAAGATGGTTTCTGGCGCTATCACTTTCTGAATTCGCCACGTATGTCCATTGGTGGTGGAACAGATGAAATTCAACGCAATACCCTCGGCGAACGTGCCCTGGGTCTACCTCGTGAACCCGAATTGCGAATGGACACTCCGAAGGGAAAAACATTGTGAGTGACATAATCGTCAATACATTTTCCTCATCAGCTGTCGTCGAAATTGTGCTGCACAGGCCACATCGTCGAAATGCACTTACGGGTCCAATGGTGGAGGAATTGATAACTGCGTTCGAACGCATTAATGAAAATGCTGACATCAGTGTGGTCATTCTGCGAGGAGCAGAAGGAGCTTTTTGCTCCGGGCTTGATCTCAAAGAATTTGGGACTGGGCCCTCGCCTACTCTGCCTGCAGATTTTCCCTCTCGGTGGCGATACCTCCACGAACTTATCTTCAACAGTCCAAAGATCCTTATCGGTGCACTTGAAGGTGCTGCAATCAATGCAGGGGCAGCGCTCGCTCTGGCGTGTGACCTGTTGATAGTTGGCCATAGTTCATTGCTTCAAGTCGGTGAGATACAACGAGGCATGGCAGCACCAATGAATTTGGCGTGGTTGAGAATTCGACACAGCGAGGCAATGGCAGCACGTGTGATCCTCGTGGGAGAACCAATATCTGGCGTTGAGTTGTCAACTATGGGACTTGCTCATGCATGTGTAGATGACTCGCACGTGTTTACACACTGCAGTGAACTTGCACATCGACTAGCGACGTTCGATGTAGCCGGTGTGATGCAGATGAAACGCGCATTGCGCGAGGCATATGCAGAAGGAAGATCGTTTCAAGATTTTCTTGCCTAGACGTTCTCAGTTGAATAAACAGGAAAGTCTGTGCGTCATCAGACTCATGCCCCACCTATTCAGTGGGTCGCATTTTTTCATGCAAGACAACTGGCTGAGTCTTTTTCGAGCGACGCGAGCCAATGTTCACTAATTCAACAAATACCGAGAAGGCCATGCTTGCATAGATGTAGCCCTTTGGAATTTTTTGTCCAAAGCCTTCGGCAATAAGTGTCATTCCTATGAGTAGCAAGAACGACAGTGCAAGCACCTTGACGGAAGGGTGTTTATTGACAAATCGGTAGATGGGGCCCGAGGCAACCAACATGACCATGACCGACAAAACAACTGCAATCACCATGACGGGTACATACGTGGTCATGCCCACTGCCGTGATGACCGAATCCACGGAGAAAACCAAATCGAGAATGACGACCTGAACGATTACTGCAGCAAACGTAGGTGCCACGCGTGACGAGCCTTCATCTGTCTCGCCCTCTAATTTGTGGTGGATTTCTTTGGTGGCCTTGAAGATAAGGAAAAGTCCACCTGCCAGCAATATGAGTTCTTTTCCACTAAATCCAAGGTCTCCAATGGAGAACAACTCACTCTTGAGAGTCACAATCCATCCGATTGCAAGCAAAAGCAGTAGCCGCATGCCAGCTGCGGCCAAGATGCCCACTCGTCGTGCTCGATCTTGCTGATCAGCTGGAAGCTTTGAGGCAAGAATGGAGATGAAGATTACGTTGTCAACACCCAACACAATCTCAAGTGCGAGTAGTGCTGCGAGTGCTGTCCACGCAGCTGGGTCAGATAACCATGTCACAGGGTTCAGAATACATCTTTCGATTCTGAGTTAATGCAATAAGGAGTTTTCTTAGTGAACTACACGACCGGTGCGGCCCTGCCTATGGACTAGTACGGCAACGTATAGGTGTTTTCAAGTTCATCTTGCACCACCGTCGCAAAATGATCAGAGGTATCCACCACAAGATCCTCATCGAGAATGCGTGTGCGATACGACCAACCTTCGGGCAGGTGAAGTTTGCTCCCCAGTTGTGAAAGGTTGTCGATGGTCAAGGTGGCATCAACTGCGGTACACAATGCTTGCATCACATATGCCTCACCATCTGGGCGCACCAATTCATACACCTCTGTTCCGGCATCCCAGAAAAACACTGCGCCACGATT